>CABMPA010000039.1 GCA_902388315.1 uncultured Megasphaera sp.
TCATCTTTTCGATAATTTCCGGGGTATTGGAACTGGGGCCTAAGGTGCAGACGATTTTTGTTTTTTTCAGCATATATGTATATTCTCCTTAAAATTCTAATGTAATGTCAACATATCCGATCAGCTGACGGCACGGATGAGGTTGAAGACCTGCTGGGCTGTATTCGTCATATTGCGCAGCGCCGTTTCCTTGTTCATGGCTTCTTCCAAGGGCATGGCTTTATCGACGATGGAAAAGAAAGCGTCGATGCCCTGGTGATTACATTCAGCAGCATCAGCCGTCGTGCAGCCAGCCAGGGCGATGACCTTGGCACCATACTGTTTGGCCAGTTTCGCTACGCCAATCGGGGCCTTTCCCATAGCGGTCTGGGCATCGAGGCGGCCTTCGCCGGTGATGACATAATCGGCATCTTTGACGGCTTCTGCCAGACGGATGGAATCGAGGACAATCTGGATGCCAGAGCGCAGACGACCGTTCAGATAGGCCAGAAAAGCAAAACCCATACCACCGGCCGCGCCGGCGACGGCCGTCTGGCTATCGTCATGACCCGTATACTGCTGGGTAACAGCGGCAAAAGAACGGCTGGCATCATCCAGGACTTTGACATCCTGCGGCGACGCGCCTTTTTGGGGTCCGAAGATATAGGCAGCCCCCCAATTCCCGAATAACGGATTGGTCACATCGCAGGCGACATCGAAAGTGCAGTCTTTCAGAGCCGGCAGAACCTGGGAATCATCGACGGAAACGATGCGCCCCACTTCCTGTCCGCCTGTGCCGACGGGCTGTCCCTGGGCATCGCGGAAAATATAACCGAGGGCCTGGAGCATACCGACGCCGCAGTCACTGGTCGAACTGCCGCCCAGGCCGATGATGAAATGACGGATGCCAGATTCCATGGCCTGTGCCATGACCTGGCCGACGCCATACGTCGTCGTATGCAGCGGGTTGCGCTGTTCGGACGGAACCAGCCCCAATCCGGCAGCCCCGGCCATTTCGATGACCGCTGCCCCCATATCCGGCAGATACCCATAAGGACAGGAAACGGCTTCCCCTAAGGGGCCCTGGACACCGACATAGCGGAGCTGTCCGCCTAACCCGTCGACGAGGGCTTCGACGGTCCCTTCGCCGCCATCGGCTAACGGCTTGACGATGACCTGAACGGGATGACCGCCATAAGCCTTGCGGACACCGGCTTCAATGGCCCGGCCGGCTTCTACAGAGGTCAAACTATTTTTCAACGAATCAATGGCTACAACGACTTTCATGGCTATCTCTCCTCTATCTGTGAACTCGAAAGGCTGTGTTTCTCTATGCCTACAGTGTAGCAAAAAGAGGCAGCCCTTTCTATGTTACACAGAATAATAAACACATCGTATTATTGTCTTTAAAACCATGGCAGCGTTGCAATGTAGAGCGTCACAGCGTCGCGGAATACCCTCGGGTCGAGTCCCGTCGCCTCGCCTATCCGTTTCAGCCGGTATTGCAGGGTGTTCTTGTGGATGCAGAGAATCCGCGCCGTTTCCTGGATGGACAGATTCTGTTGGTAATAGACCTGGAGCAGATGAATTTCATGGTCTGTCAAATGCTGGCAAATATCCTTACGATAGCGGCGGCGCACCGGTCCATCCAGACTTTGCAGCAAAAAGGCCAATTTCATCTCATCGGCATGGATACAAAAGACTTGCCGGTCCGCCGCAGCCTGCAAGGCCATTTTGGCAAAGCGGTACGATTCGTGGATGCGGTGAAAAGGTTCTTCCGTCCCGATGCCCGCCAGGATGCCCGGATAGAACCATTCTTTCCAGCGGGACAGCTTCCGTTCCCAGTCCGGATAGACCTGGCCGGGAACGAGGACGACAAAGGTATTGGGGTAGATATACGTATATAAGGTCATCCCCAGGCCCTGGCAATCATCAGCCATCTGCTGGCGGAAAGCCCCGGCCTGCCGAAAACCTTCATGCCAGCGGAAAATCGCAGCGGCATACTGGCTGCCCGCCAATTCCGGCTGGTCTTCGGCCAGCTGCTGTATCGTATCCTCGTCGTGATAGATCAAGGCCATGACCTGACGGCTGCGATGTTCTTCTTCGCTAAAAGCCTCCTGGCTCAGACGGTATTCCTTGAGGAAAACTTCACAGATTTTCGTCAGCAAGAAACCGTATTGGCCGACGACAGCCGGTTCCCCTGTAATCCCGATGACCCCCAGGACCTGACGGCCCATGACGATGGGATAATTAACGCCCTTGCTGACGCCTTCATCGGGCAGGTCCGCCTGTACCGTTTGGACCTGCCCCGTCCGGGCCGCGACATGGCCGGCCTTGTGATAGGCGCCAATACGGCTGCTGTCGGTGCTGGCCATGACCCGACCCTGGCAGTCGATAAAGTTGATATTCCAGCCGACGACGGCTTTGGCTGAATCGACGATCTGCTGAGCCAGTTCATCCGTAATGCGTACTTTCACCAAAATCACCTCATTCTCCATCCTTGGGCAGAATATAATCGGCCAGATGGGCTTCGCCCCATTCGCACATGGCCTTCATGATGGGCGCCAGAGTCTGGCCGTATTCAGTCAGGCTGTACTCGGTCTTGGGCGGCACGACGGGATAGACCTTCCGGTGGATGATGCCGGCCGCTTCCAATTCGCGCAGCTGCTGGGTCAGCATCTTCGGCGTCGCCTGCGGGATGAGGCGGCGCAATTCGGAAAAGCGCAGGACACCCTCCTCGGCCAGATGATAGAGGATGATACATTTATATTTGCCGCCGATGAGGCTCAATGTCGCTTCTACGGGACAGTGGAACATTTTCACTTTTTCATTATTCATAAATAAGACCCCCGGTACTATCTTTTAGGAACTAGTTTACTAAAAAGTGCATACTTATCTTTTTCTCCCAATCATTCTATAATAATTCTCAGAAAAAACAAAGGAGGATATAGAAATGAAAATGAAAAGACTCGCACTTACCATGCTTTGTATGTTCACCCTGGGCGGAGCTGCTTCGGCCCAATCACAGGAAACCGGCGCAATTTCGACGACCCCGAAAGGAACGCGATTCTCGTCGTCGCTTCCAGCCAGGCCCAGATGGAAATGAAAGACAAATCGCAGCGCGACGTCGGCTTCTATCTCAATGAACTGGCCGTGCCGTCGAAATATCTGGCAGACCACAACTACCGCATCGTCCTGGCCACACCGAACGGCAAGAAACCGCTCATGGATGCCAGCTCGAATGACAAGAAATTCTTCAATAACGACGATGCAGCCCGTGCCAGAGCCGTCCAGTTCGTCGACAATCTGCCCGTCATTTCCCTGAAAGAAGCCGTAAAACAGCTGGATAACTATCAGGCTCTCTTCGTTCCCGGAGGCCACGCTCCCATGGCTGACCTCATGCAGGACCCGCAGCTCGGTACAGCCCTGCGCGATTTCCACGCCAAGAACAAGCCGACGGCCTTCATCTGCCACGGCCCAGTTGCCGCTTTGGCAGCCCTGCCGGACGCAACAGCTTATCGCAAAGCCTTGGTCAGCGACGATTTCCCGGCAGCCCAGAAAGCTGCTTCCGATTGGATTTATAAAGGCTATCGCATGACGGCCTTTTCCGATGCCGAAGAATGGCCTGTTGAAATCCACGGAGGTGCCATGCCGTTCCATGTCGAACAGGCCCTGCAAATCGCCGGTGCCCATATGGATGAAGGAAACCTCTTCCAGAGCAACGTCGTCCGCGACCGGGAAGTCGTCACCGGCCAGAACCCGGCCAGTGACATCGCCTTAGCCCAGACCCTCATCACTATGCTGGAAAAATAACGGCTGACGGACCAGCCCGTCCTAACAGACGGTTATACCCAAAGAGGCTGTCGCATGAAGACAGCCTCTGAAACCTTCATTATTTACGGGCCTGTACCGTAGTCACCAATCCCTTGAGCCAGTCCTGGTGGCCGATGTTCATCGGGTCCGGGTTGGCTTCATGCAGTTCCCGGGCCGGCTTACCGATCTGCGATTCCTGGGTCAGGATACGGACACGGTTTTCCGGCAGATCTTCAATCAGCCAGGCATGGACGACGTCGAGGCGCTGGTCTGCATCCCCTTCAGCCCAGCCATGCCAGGCCAAACGGCCTGGCCGGCCATCGGCCGGGGCTTCGAATTCAATGATCTGGGCTTCAATGGGAAAGCCAAAGGTCTTGAAGCGGAAACGCGTATCCGCTGCCAGAATCAAACCAGGCGTGTTATCGAATTCAACATCTGATGAATTTTTATAATACGTTTCCCAAAGGCTGGCGTCAATCAAAGTAGCAAAAACGTCTTTGGCCGTCAAATCGCGGACGATGACTTCATTAGATGCAAAATTATCCGTATATCCCGGTAAATAGTCATGCGGCCAGTTAATATCATGTAACATACTGCTATCCCCTTTTTAATAAAATGTTTTTTCCACAGGGCCCTTGTGATGCTTACAGTATAGCTGCTTTGATATATTTCGACAAGTACGCACTTAAAAGTCATATAGTATGCTTTTAGATACTATATAAAAGAGGATAAATCACGATAAGGCTACATCCAGGGCCATCATCAGGGTGAACCCCACGGCAAAGGACAGGACGCCGATATTGGAGTGTTCGCCGGCCGACATTTCCGGGATGAGTTCTTCGACGACGACATAGCACATAGCACCGGCAGCCAGGCTGAGGAGATAGGGCAGGACCGGTACGATGAAGGCCGTCAGGGCAATGGTCAGGGCCGCCCCGATGGGTTCGACGATGCCCGACAGGACGCCGCCGAGAAAGGCTTTGTGCTTTCCGACGCCGGCTGCCTTGAGGGGCATGGAGATGATGGCCCCTTCGGGCAGATTCTGCAAAGCGATTCCCAGGGACAAGGCCATGGCTCCGGCGGCACTAATCCCCGTCTGCCCGGCCAGGAGACCGGCATAGACGACGCCGACAGCCATGCCTTCGGGAATGTTGTGCAAAGTCACGGCCAGGACGAGCATCGTCGTCCGCTGCAAGTGGCTGTGCGGTCCTTCGGCTTTCTCGCTGTACATATGCAGATGCGGCACCAGCCGGTCCAAGGCCAGGAGCAGGAAAATGCCCAGCCAGAACCCGGTTACAGCCGGTACGAAGGCGAATTTCCCTAACGACGCCGATTCTTCCATAGCCGGAATCAAGAGGCTCCAAATAGAGGCGGCGATCATGACCCCTGAGGCAAAGCCCGTCAGTCCCCGCTGAATCTGGCGGTCTAATTCCTGCTTCATGGCATAGACGCAGGCCGCCCCTAAGGATGTCCCGGCAAAGGGGATGAGGATTCCTATGACAGCATTTTCCATAACAAAATCTCCTTTCTCATATCACACTATTTGATATTCACTATCGTTATAATTTCATTATACACGAAAAGAGGCCGTCGTACAAAGACAGCCTCTTTTTTTCTACAAACTATAAACGCTTTATGCTACAAACTTTCTTCTAACGCACTTTCACCGCTGATTTTCCCGGGCAGGACCAGGGACAGAACCAGGCAGACCAGGACCGGTACGAGCCATCCCAGGCCGCTGTCACCTAAGGGCAGGCCCTGGATAAGGGAGGCCGCCCCGTCGAGGTGGAAGAACTGGGCCGCAATGTCGATGGCCGATACGATGCCAGCAGCGGCAACGGTACAGCGCATCCCCAGTTTCGACAAGCCGACGAATTTATTGACGATGGTCAGCATGACGACGGAAATGGCAATGGGATAAACGAATAATAAGAGCGGCAGCGTGACCTGGATGATCTGGTTCAGACCGAGATTGGCCAGGAACAGGCTGACCAGGCAAACCAGAGTGACATATTTCTTATAAGACAGGACCGGGAATTCTTCAGCAAAGAACGTCGAAACAGCTGCGATGAGGCCGACTGTCGTCGTGAAGCAGGTCAACGTGACCATGACGGCCAGGAAAGCCATGCCGATGGTCCCGAAAATCTGAAACGAGGTCTGCGATAACACATAGGCACCGAGGTTGACGCTGGCATCTTCATAGACCGACTGGGGAATGGGGAAATGGTTGCCCAGCAGGGCCAGCCCCAGATAGAGCCCGCCCATGAGGACGGCGACGGCAGCCCCGGCCATCCAGACACTGGCGATGTGTTCCTTTTCCGATGCGAAGTGGATCCGCTTCATGGCGCCCAGGGCGATGATGCAAAAGGCAAAGGATGCCAGCGTATCGACGGTGTTATAGCCTTCGACGAAGCCGTTGCCGAAAGCCGAAGCAGCATATTTCCCCATAGGCGCTGCCGTAGACGGCGTCGTATAGGCAATCATGCCGACAATGATGAGCAGGACGATCATGATAGCAAAGATTGGCGTCAATACCTTACCGACGCGGTCCAAAAGTTTCGACGGCGTAATCGACAGCCACCAGGCGCAGACGAAATAGAGCGTCGTGAAGATAGCCAGCGGCAGCATGCCGTCGCCAGTAATGGGCAAAATGCCAATAGAAAAGGACGTCGCCGCCGTCCGCGGGATAGCCATGAGCGGCCCGATGGCCAGGTACATGAGCGTCAGGATGATGAGCGAAAAGAGCGGCGAAATCTTCCGGTTCATTTCGGCCCGAAAGCCGCCGGGATTAAAGGTCCCCATGATGACGGCAATGACAGGCATGCCGATACCGGACAAGAGGAACCCCAAGATGGCCGGCGTGAACAACATCCCGGCCTGAAAACCTAAAGAAGGCGGGAAAATCAGGTTCCCCGCCCCGAAAAACATGCCGAACAACAACAGTCCGACTTGTGCACCATTTTTAAACATGAGCAGATAACACTCCTTTACAATTTTAATTATATCCTGTAAATCTTTATTGTTCCATTGTAAAGTTTTAAGTGTAATCTGTCAATCCAAAAAGTTAAACGATTTATGATTTGGGTCACAGATTTTTTCAAGGATAATCCATCGGGCTGCCAGGGAAATCCGAAGGGCTTGTCGCGCGACGGCAAGCCTTCTTTATGGTATAATAACTAACGATATACGTCACTTTGACGAATTTAGGGTAAAGAGGAATTACAGAATGGAAAAGAATTTCGACATCAATCAACAGGGCTACAGCATCCGCTGCAAACTGCTCATCAATGATAATGATAAACAGGCGCGCACCTTCGACAACGCCGTCATCGTCACCCACGGCTTTGGCAGCCACAAGGACACAGCCGGGACGGTCCATTTCGCCGAACACCTGACGAGCAAGTACAAGAGCTATGCCGTCATCGCCTTTGACTGGCCCTGCCACGGTGCCGATGCCCGCAAGAAATTATCCATCCCGGAATGTATGAACTATCTGACATGGGTCATCGACTATGCTAAGACCGAACTCCAGGCCAAAAATATCTATAACTATTCGACGAGCTTCGGTGCCTACCTCACCTTGCGCTACCTCATCGAACAGGGCAATCCCTTCAAGAAAATCGCCCTGCGCAGCCCCGGCGTCAACATGTATGAAAGCATGAGCAACCACATTTCTGACGAGGGTTTTGCCAAACTGAAGAAAGGCAAGGAAATCCAGGTCGGCTTCGACCGCAAAATGAAGATCGACCTGACCTTCATGGATGATTTAAAGAGTTTCGACGTCCGCGACCACGAATACTTCGATTTCGCCGACGACATCCTCATCCTCCACGGCACCAAGGATGAAATGATTCCTATCGACCTCGTCCAGGAATTTGCCGAAAACAACGTCATCGAATTTGTCCCCGTCGAAGGGGCCAGCCATCCCTTCCAAAACCCAAACCACATGGCCCTGGCCATTCACAAGATTATCGAATTTTTCCACAAAGACGATAACTAACTTTCAACAGGAGAACATGTCATGGAAAATATTGCTTCCTATGTCACCCATCATATCGACGAAGCCATCGAAAAGGGCTGGATTCAACTTTATTTCCAGCCCATTGTCCGCAGCCTGTCTCACACGACGTGCGCTTTTGAAGCCCTGGCACGCTGGCAGGATCCCGTTCTGGGCCTGCTTACGCCAGGCACTTTTATCCCGGCCCTGGAAGAAAGCCGGCAGATTCACAAACTCGATTTATATATTTTCAAATTGATATGCCAGAACTACCACCCCCGGGCCGACCAGGGCCTGCCTATGGTTCCTGTTTCTTTCAACCTGTCCCGGCTGGACTTCATCACCTGCGATATATTTGCAGAAATGGAAAAACTGCGCAAGACCTATCAGCTGCCGGCCGTACAAATACGCATCGAAGTCACGGAAAGCGTCTTCATCAAAGACGTGGAAATCGTCAACCGGACACTGAATCAATTCCGCGCTGCCGGATACCAAATCTGGATGGACGATTTCGGCAGCGGCTATTCGTCCCTCAACGTCCTCAAAGATTACGACTTCGATACCATTAAACTGGACTTGGCGTTTCTGTCGAATTTCACCGACCGGGCCAAGGAAATCGTAAAATCCATCATTGAAATGGCCAAGCATCTGGGGATACACACTTTAGCCGAAGGCGTCGAAACGCCGGAGCATTACACGTTCCTGCGCAATATCGGCTGCGAAATGCTCCAGGGTTATCTCTTCAGCCAGCCTTTGCCCTATGAGCAGTCATTAGAACATATCGAAGCCCTGGGGTTGTCCCATGAAACGAAGGCCATCCATGACTATTATAGTCCGGCCGGCAGCCTCGATTTCCTCACCGACCGGCCCCTGGCCTTGATTGAATATGAAACGGTCAGCCATCGCATCCGCTTTCTCTTCGCCAACCAGCCATACCGCCAAGCTTTGGCTTCGAAGGGGATTTACAGACTGGAGCAATGCGAATACATGCTGAATACACAGGACAGCCCCATCATCCGCATCCTGACGGACTTCATCAAAAAAGTCATTACCTCAGACGAGCCGGAGTCGATGACCTACGTCAAGAACGGTATGTTCATGTGGCTGAAGCTCGAGAAACTCTCCCAATACGGCCAGCGTTACCTGGGGCTCTGTACGCTGCAAAACATCACGACGACATCAGACCAGCTGGAACAGGCCAAACTCGCAGGCCTGAAAGAAAAAATCTATAACCTGTATAATACGGTCACCATGCTCGATGTCAAAAAAAAGCAGGCCCAATCCCTCACCTTCTGGCGCTGGGACCCGGACTTTCAGCCTGGCCACGAATATGATTTCGAAAAAGCCCAGCATTATTATACAGAAAAGTATATTGCCCCCGAAGACCGGGACCGTTTCTACCAGTTCAGTAACTATGCGACCCTGGAAAATCGCTGCCAGGCCGCACCGCATCACACTTTGACCGACTACTTCCGTACCCTGTCCGAAACAGGCAGCTATCCGTGGAGTGCCCATTATCTGATTCTCCTGCCCGAAAGCCAGGGTCAGCATTATCTCCACATCGCCAGTCCCTGCCGCGGTGCCGACGCCCAGCGGGTACAGTATTTGATTCAGGTCTATCAAGAATACTTTAACAAGAAGTAAGTCCTAGAACGACCCGCCACCACCACCGTGGTCATCGTCGCTGCAATCAGCGCCGCTGTCGAAATCAGACAGGCCGTCGTCCTCCTCGGGGCGGGCCTTGGCAATATGCTGGACCGTCAGGAAGACAAAGGTATCGCAGCTGTCTGTCAGGTGGAAACTGCCGGCGTCGACATAGGCATCGGCAGCCGGTACCTTACGGACATTGCTCATCCGGCTGATGAGATAGGCCCGGAAGGCCACGCCACCGCCCACAGCCAGGACGAGGGCCACAACCAGAGCCAGCGGGCTGAAGGCATCGGCCGGGTCATAGGCTTTCCCCTTTTGCTGGTAATAATCCAATAATTTCGCCGACGACTGACCATAGGCCTCGAAGGCTTTGGCATAATGACCGTCCTTCAAGGCCGGCAGGAAGGCATCCTTGAGATAAGGGATGCCTTTTTTATTGCTGATTTTCTCCTTCATGGCCTTGTCGGTTGCGACATACCAGTCATGGCGGTCCATGGCCAGGAGCAGGACCATATTGCCGTTTTGGCCGTCCGTATAGTCCCGGTCCAGGAGCTGATTGGCATAGGTCCCGGCCTTGACGCCCTTCGTCGAGGCGACGGTGACCACGGCGATACGCACCTCATAACGTTGTTCCACGTCCTGCAAGACCGCCGTCACTTCGGCCTGTTCTGCCGGTGTAAGCAGATGGGCCCCGTCGGACAGGCTCGGCGCTGCCGCTGCGGCGCCAGCCGTCGTCAGAATCACGACAGCCACGGCAAGGATCGTTTCTTTCACCCATTTCCACATCGCACTCACTCCCTTCATAACAGGCCGGACCAGACCATGACGAATTTCACCAGGAAATACAGGACCGGTACCAGGACAGCGGCCAGGGCTGCGCCGTATTCATAGGACCTGGCCTTGTCATACGGCAGGGATCCGGCCATCTTGCCGGTCTGGCCATTCATCATGAAGGTGTAGGCCTTGCCGTCATAGCGCGTTGTCAGGATCCAGACCGGTACCATGGCGTATTCCACCTTCCCTTCATCTTTATGGACGACGCCGTCTTCCAAGGTCCGGCGCTGATGGTTGTCGACAGTTTCTTCCAACATGGCGAAGGCACTCTGCGACAGCCGTTCATCGGCCCTGGGGACGGCTGCATCGGCGTCGACATCGTATTTATCGGCCAGGTAACCGGCGAAATAGGCCGGGCTGAACGGGACCATCTCGCTGTAGTCAAAGGGTTCGATGCTTTCCATATACGTATCGTCCATCTTCTGGCTGCCGTCGACAGGGATGCGATGGAAGGCCAGGGAGCCCGTCCGGTCACAGTGGTAGACGCTGGTCTCGATGATCGTTTCGTCCGGCGTCTCAAAGACGGCATCATCTTCGGCCCGAAAGGCTGCCGACGCCGTGACCTGGGCATGGAAAAGCCAGAACGGGACGTACATGGGCTGGATGGCTTCGACGCGGTTGTCAGCCGTAAAGGCCTTGGGCAGGAGCCAGCGCCCTTGATAGAATTGTTTCAGCGCCGCTACGGCTTCTTCTTTGGTCTTCTTGAAAGGGATGACGTAATCGGGCTTGAGCATCCCCGAAAAGCGGCTGGGAATGAGGGTCGGATTGCCGCAGTAGCAGCACTCCGTGGCCATGGTATTCTCATCGCAGACGATTTCAGCACCGCATGACGAACAGGTGTAGGTCTGCAAATGGGCCGCTTCGTCGTCACTCCAGTCCTGGCCGGCCGCTTCGGTCTTCCAGCGGACCTTCCGGGCCGCATCCGCTTCGGCAGCCCGCGCTTCTTTCTGGGCATAGAGGGCTTCCAGAGTCGGGACGTCGAACTTCGTATCGCAATAGTCACAAGTGACGGTCTTGTCTTTCGGCTTGAACTGCAGCGGTGCGCCGCAGTTCGGGCATTGATAGCTGACCGATGTATCCGCCATGAGCCTCACCTCATCTTTCCGGTTTCTTCGTACCGCAGTTCATGCAGAAATTCCCCGTATTGACGGTCCCGCAGGACGGGCAGGTCCACTTCGCCGGGACCTGGGGCCGCGGCGCGCCGCAGTTACTGCAGAAGTTACCTGTATTCCCGGCCTGGCCACATTCCGGACAGGTCCAGGCAGAAGCAGCCTGCGGTTTGGGACGGCCGCAGGCCGTGCAGAAGTTCCCCGTGTTGCCGGACTGACCGCAGGCACAAGTCCAGCTGCCGGCCGGCGCAGCCTGCGGCATCGGCGAAGGCGCCTGGGCCGCCTGGCGGGCTGCCAGTTCCTGGGCCAGGCCGGCGCCGGCCTGATTGGCCATATTCATGCCCATATAGCCCATGGCAGCACCCATGCCGCCTTCATTGGCTGCAGCCGTGCGCATGGAATCGGCCGTCGCATCGACGAGGGTCCCCAAGCCGATGTCAGGTCGGGACATAGTCAGGCCCATCTGGGCTTTCTGGATTTTTTCTTCATCTTCTTCATTGGCTTTGACACTGTTGATGCCGATGGACACGATTTCGATGCCCCGCAGGTCGCGCCATTTCGGCGACAAGACGTCATTCAAGGCCTGGGCCAGTTCCGGCGTATGGCCGGGCAGCTGGGAATAATCGATGCGCAGGGCCGAGACCTTGGCGAAAGCCGGCTGCAGGGCTGTCAGGAGTTCCGATTTGAGCTGACTGTCCAGACGGCTCCGTTCGTAGACGTCGACGTCATTGCCGGCCACGTTCGTATAGAACAGGATGGGATTGACGATGCGGTAGCTGTATTCCCCGAAGCAGCGCAGGCGCATGAGCAGGGCCAGTCCCGTCGTATCGTCATAAGACTTGAAGGGCACTTCACTGGGCGTACCATATTTATTACCGATGATTTCCTTGAGGTTGACATAGTAGATGCGCTGGTCCTTGCCCGTATCGCCGCCAAAGGCAAAGCGTTCCTTCATCTGGCGGACGAGCAGGCGGAACGATTCGCCCAGGTCACCGGCATAGTCGCCGTCGAAGATAGACGCTTCTGTCGACGCATCGTAGGTATATTCACCGGGTTCGGCGCAGACTTCGACGATTTTCCCCGATTCGACGATGAGCATGCACTGGCCGTTGTTGACGGCAATGCGCGAGCCGTTGGAAATGATATTGTCTTCGCCGTCCGTATTGCCGCTGCGGCCATGACGGCTGGTCCGTTTCTGGCCTTTGGCCATCAAGATATTTTCATTCAGGCTGTCACAGTAAAAAAACTCTTTCCACTGGTC
>CABMPA010000040.1 GCA_902388315.1 uncultured Megasphaera sp.
AACTGCTAGCCACTAACAACTTTAAAGGGCTTGTCGTCGTGCGACAAGCCCTTTTTTTACTTTATTCCCGTACGATGCTGTGTTTACGGCTATAAGCGTAGTAGACGATGAGGCCCAGGATGATCCAGCCTGCGAAGAGGAGGTGGGTCAGGGTCGACAGTTCATAAATTAGGTAGAAGCAGACGATGATGCCGACTGGGGCGATGACATAGAGCAGGGGGCAATGGAATTTCCGCGGGATTTCCGGGTGCTTGCGGCGCATGACGACGATGCCGATGAAGTTGACCAGGAAGACGGCCAAGGTCCCTGTATTGGACAATTCGACGATGTGCATGAGCGGGACGAAACCGGAAATGATGGCGATGAGGATGGAGCCCCAAATGGTGATCAAGTACGGCGTATGGAAGGTAGGATGGATCTTGCAGAGTTTCTGCGGCAGCATCCCGTCGCGGGATACGGCGAAGAAGACGCGGGACTGACCGAAGAGGTAGACGATGAGCGTCGTAATGATACCGGCCAGGACGCCGACGGCGATGAGGTTGGCCATGCCGGGCCAGCCGAGGAGGCGCAGGGCATAGGCGACCGGTTCCGGCGTGTCGAGCTGGGTGTAATTGATGGATGCCGTCAGCGACAGGGATACGGCGATGTACAGGGCCATACAGATGACGATGGATGCGATGATGCCGATAGGCAGGTCCCGCGACGGGCGCTTACATTCTTCGGCTGACGTGGCGACGGCGTCGAATCCCATGTACGAGAAGAAGACGATAGCCGCCCCGCTGCAGACGCCGCGGACGCCGAAAGGCATGAAGGGCGATAAGTTAGCTGCCTGGGCATGAGGCGCAGCGATGACGACAAAGGCGATGATGGCTGCTAAAGCGACGAGGATAAGGGCAAAGTTCAATTTTGCACTTTGTTTGGTACCGCGGATGAGGACTAAGCACAATAAAAGGATAATGATGATGGACGGCAGATTGACCAGGCCCCCTTCAGCTGGTGTCTTGAGCAGATAGTCCGGAATGACCAGGCCCAGGGAGGCCGTCATGCCTGACAGGTAGCCTGAGAAGCCGACGGCGACGGCACTGGCCGTGACCGTATAGGCCAGGAGCAGTGACCAGCCGCAGAGGAAGGCCATGCCTTCGCCCAGCGAGGCAAAAGTATAGGAATAGACACTGCCCGAAGCCGGGATGAAGGAGGAAAATTCACTATACGTGAGCCCTACGAGGATACAGAGGATACCGGCGATGACAAAGGATAAAGCCACGCCCGGTCCGGCATAGCGGGCAGCGGCGATCCCGGTCAGGACGAAGACCCCGGCCCCGATGATACCACCGACACCGAGGAAGGTCAGGTCCAGGACGCTGAGGTTTTTGCTCAGCTTTGAGTTTTCCGCATCACTCTGCAGCTGAGCGACGGATTTCGTATGAAAAAACGACATAAAAAACACTCCCCTTTTTTTAATGAAAATAATAAAAAAGTTAAATCGCATAAACTTTTTATTAAATACAGTGTACTATGGTGCGGTAATTATCGTCAATATGTTTTATAAATATAGATTTATGTATACAGTATCCCTTGCGGACTACCTTGCAATATTCGCAAGTATATCCTGCTTAAAATGTTTTGTTGTCAATAAGATTACCTGAAAAAATAAATTAAAATATAAAATAATTGATTGATAAAAATAAAATATTATAGTATAATCAGCGTGTAAATTAAATTTATATGTGACGATGGAGTCTTGCCTGCGACAGGCGAAGACTCTTTTTTTGTCCCCAGTATAGGAGTGGTGTTATCGTGTCTTTTCAGATGTTTGTCCCTACGAAAGCGTTATTTGGGGCTGGTCAGCTCAATCATTTGCATGAACAGGAACTTCCCGGCAAGAAAGCCCTGCTGGTCATTTCCAACGGGAAATCGACCAAGGTGAATGGCTATCTGGACCGGACGGAAAAGGAACTGCATACAGCCGGCGTCGAAACGGTCCTCTTCGACCAGGTCGAAGCCAATCCCTTGAAGTCGACGGTCATGCGCGGCGGTGTCATGGCCCGGGAAAATCAGTGTGACTTCATCGTCGCCTTGGGCGGCGGCAGCTGCATCGATGCGGCTAAAGGGATTGCCGTCGTAGCCACCAATGAGGGCGATTTATGGGACTACATCACCCAGGGGACGGGCAAGGGCAAACCCATTGCCATAAAACCCCTGCCTATCGTAGCCATTACGACAACGGCCGGGACCGGTTCGGAAACCGATGCCGGCGGCGTCATCACCAATGAAGATACGAATGAAAAGACGCCCGTCAAAGGGCCGTCCCTGTTCCCGGTCCTGGCCATCATCGACCCGGAACTCATGGCGACGGTACCGCCGAAGTTCACGGCCTATCAGGGCTTCGATGCCTTATTCCACAACATTGAAGGCTATCTGGCCAATAAAGCCAATCTGATGAGCGAAATGGTCGCTTTGGAAGCCATTTCCCAGATCAGTGCCTATCTGCCGACAGCCGTCCAGAATGGCATCGACATGAAGGCCCGTGAACGCGTCGCCTTCGGCAACTACCTGGGTGGCCTGGAAATGTGCCTTAGCTCCAATATGAGCGAACACTCGCTGGAACACGCGCTCAGCGCTTATCACCAGGCTTTGCCGCACGGTGCCGGCCTGATCATGATCAGCCTGGCTTATTTCTCGCATATGATCGACATCCACGTCTGTGACGACCGGTTCATCATCCTGGCCCGCCATATGGGCCGCCCCGATGCAGCCAAACCGGAAGATTTCCTCGATGCCCTGAAAGAATTACAGGAAAAATGCGGTGTCGCCAACCTCAAGATGTCCGATTACGGTATCAGTCCCGATGAATTCCATAAAATGGCCCATAATGCCAAGACGGCTATGGCCGGTCTGTTCATGGCTGACCGCATGCCTATGAGTGAAGAAGACTGCGTAGCGATTTATCAGGCATCTTATCGCTAAAGTGTTGTAAATACAACAGCTCTTTTGCCGGGACGGGATTATACTATAGGCACAGTAAGGAATGACTTACTGGACTAAGTATTCCGGACCTGAAGGTCTGGCGAAGGAGTGACTCATTATGAAATATAAAGTAAACGATACGTGCATTGCCTGTGGTCTGTGTGTCAATACCTGCCCGGAAGTCTTCCGTATGAACGATGATACGGGTATGGCTGAAGCCTATGCAGAATCGACGGAAGCTACCAACGATGCTGCTCAGGAAGCCATGAATTCCTGTCCGGCTGGGGCCATCGAAGAAGCCTAAGGCTGTAAGAAAGTCTAAATAAAACATAAAGTGACAGAATAAATATTGACATCCACCCGTTCATGCACTATGATATAGGTAAATTCATAGTACGTACGGCAAAGGCGCTGTTGAAGCAATTTCAACAGCGCCTTTTCTGTATGTACCGGCGTGGGGACGCCGGAGGGGTATGAATTTAATTGCAGAGTAAATGCTGTAATTATCACTTGAATACTGTATACAAAATATTTAATGCATCTATTGCAAGGTTTGGGTATTGGGGAGGATATTATGAGAACAGAACATGACTTTTTAGGTGAAATGAATGTACCGGACAATGTTTATTATGGCGTACAGACCATGCGGGCTATGGAAAACTTCCATATTACAGGTGAACATCTGGATCCGGACTTCATCCAGGCCATGGCCATTGTCAAAAAAGCAGCTGCTCTCGCCAACATGGAAACGGGGCGGCTCGACAAGAAAATCGGCAATGCTCTGGTACAGGCTGCCAGCGAAATCATCGATGGCCAGTGGCTGGATCAGTTTCCTGTTGATCCGATCCAGGGCGGTGCCGGTACTTCCGTCAACATGAACATGAATGAAGTATTGTGCAACCGGGCCTTAGAAATCCTGGGTAAAGAAAAAGGCCGTTACGACATCGTCTCGCCGAACAACCACGCGAACATGGCCCAGTCGACGAATGACGTCTTCCCGACGAGCATTAAAGTCTGCCTGAGCATGAAAGGCAAGAAACTGACGGCAGCTTTGAAAGAACTGGAAACGGAACTGGACGTCAAAGCCGATGAATTTAAAGATGTCATCAAGATGGGCCGTACCCACTTGCAGGATGCCGTTCCTATCACGCTTGGACAGGAAATGGGCTCCTATGCTTCGGCTGTCGCCCGTGGCCGCAAACGTATTTCCCGGTCCCTCGAAGGCGTCCACGTCATCAACATGGGTGGCACGGCTGTCGGCACGGGCCTCAATGCGGAACCGGCTTACATCAAGGCCGTTGCGACGAAACTTTCTCTGCTGACCGGCGACATCTATGTCACAGCCCGCAACCTCATCGACATGACCAATAACACGGATATCTTCGCCGAAGTATCGGGCAACATGAAAGCCACGGCCCTGATGCTCATCAAGATGGCCAACGACTTCCGCCTCATGGCTTCCGGTCCGCGCTGCGGCCTCAATGAATTGAAGCTGCCGGCCCGTCAGCCGGGTTCTTCCATCATGCCGGGCAAAGTCAATCCGGTCATGGCCGAAGTCCTCGACCAGACGTGCTACCAGATTATCGGCAACGACATGGCCATCAGCCTGGGCGTCGAAAACGGCCAGTTTGAATTGAACGTCATGGAACCGGTCATGGCCTTCAATCTCTTTCACTCCATGCAGTATTTGACCAACGCTGTCCATGCCTTTGTCAAATACCTGCTCAAAGGCGTCAAGGCCAACAAGGAAGCCTGCCAGTCCTGGGTCGACCACAGCGTCGGCATCGTTACGGCCCTCTTGCCGCACATCGGCTATGAACGGTCGTCTATGCTGGCCAAGGAAGCTTATGCTACAGGCCGTCCCATTCGGGAAATCATCCTCGAACACGGCTATCTGACGAAAGAACAGATTGACATCATCCTGTCGCCGCAGGAAATGACCCAGCCCGGTATTGCAGGCAAAGCGGTCCTGGAAGAAACCTATTTAGCACAACAGAAAATCTCTGGCTAATTCCCAAGCCATTTATCGCCGAAGCGGCCCTGTCTCCTCCTGACAGCAGGGCTGCTTCTTTTTTTGCCGGAAATCCATTATAATGGGTTTGATGTTTGATGTTTGATGTTTGATGTTTGATGTTTGATGTTTGGGGAGGTATTTATGGATTGGCAGCATGATTTCCAGGAACATATACAGCTTTTGCAGCAGGCCGGAGAAGCGGATTTGACGAATCCCTATGTTTGTCATGGCATCGTCCATATCTTCCAGGAGGCCTTCGATTTGGGGCTGATGGCTTTTCGTGACGCCTTGAAGCGGGACGGCCAGGGTATGGCCGCCATGGGCTCGTCAAAGGAACTCATCGCCGCAGCGTATGAGCAATACCTTTTCGTCGATGAAGATATCTGGCTGGCTATGCTCCGCGACCGTCACGGCAGCCAGGACGCCATAGAAGCACAGGTGGAACGCATTTTGGGGGACTACCAGGCCTCTCTGGCGGCATTGTACGATTCAGATGTGGCTGTGCCGCAATAGATTCATGATTGTATTAAGACCGAGTGCCATTTGCGGTTCACAGCGGGACGACCTTTGGGCGTCCCCTACGAAATCGCATACAGGCGATGGCAAAAATACACGGCCAGCGGCCTTGTGCGTAGGGGCCGTCCCAGCGGGCGGCCCGCCGCGAATTATGGCAACTCTCTTGACAGGACCGTAGTTACATGTTAGAATAATCAAAGTTAGGCGTTCGATAACGCCTGGCTTTTTTAAGTTACAGAAAAATTTCCTTGACTTAGAGGGGACTGTTGTGATACATTATAAAGGCAGTCTTACGTAACACTAGGCTTGTGACTATTTTTAAGAGAGGTGTAAGGAATGCGTACAGCTATCACTTTGGCATGCACAGAATGCAAACAGCGTAACTACCGGACGAACAAAAACAAGAAAAACAATCCGGATCGTTTGGAACTGAAAAAATACTGCCCGTTCTGCAAAAAAGAAACATTACACAAAGAAACGAAATAATTGATTGAATAAGATTGTGCTAATCTTATTTGGATGTGAGAGGTTATATGGCACTTTCAGCTAAAAAAGCAGCACAAAAGAATAAGAAAAAGAACGCGGGCAAATCATTTTTATCTGGCGTAAAGGTAGAAATGAAAAAAGTCATCTGGCCGACGAAGAAGGAATTGATCAACTACACGGTTATGGTCATCGTCGCTACAATCGTCGTAATGGTAATCATTGGCGTAGCTGACGGCGTATTTTCACAGCTGTTCAAGTTACTCCAGCTTGTTGTCGGATAGGGGGCTTGCGCTTAAATGGAAGCAGATATGAAATGGTATGTCATCCATACGTATTCTGGTTATGAAAATAAAGTAATGCAGACGCTGGAACAGAAAGTCAAATCCATGGGATTAGAAAACGTCATTAACCGTATCCTCATTCCAATGGAAGACGAGATTGACATTAAAGACGGTAAGAAACGGACTGTCAAACGGAAAGTATTCCCTGGCTACGTTCTCATCGAAATGGAAGTCAATGACCGTTCCTGGTATGTCGTCCGCAATACGCCGGGTGTCACCGGGTTTGTTGGCTCGGCTACCAAACCTATTCCGCTGGAACCGAAAGAAGTCGAAAAGATTCTGAAGACCCAGGGGATAGAAAGCGAACCGAAAACGCATATCTCTGTCGAAGTTGGCGAAGAAGTGCGCATTACCGAAGGTCCTTTTGAAAATTGCATGGCCGTCGTAACGGAAATCAATGAAGAAAAAGGGACTGTCAAAGGCCTCGTTAATATGTTTGGCCGAGAAACTCCAGTAGAAGTCGACTATTCTCAAATCGAGAAGGGTCTGGAATAAATACTTCTAAATGCGGCGATTTGCCGCGAGTGGGAGAATCGCAAGATTCGTTTGACCACATCTTGTAATGTAAGGAGGTGTAACTCACCATGGCAAAAAAAGTAGCAAGAATGGTAAAACTCCAGTGTGAAGCTGGTAAGGCAACTCCGGCGCCTCCGATTGGCCCTGCATTAGGCCAGGCTGGTGTCAACATCATGGCTTTCGTCAAGGAATTCAACGAACGCACAGCTAAACAGGCTGGCTTCATTATCCCTGTCGAAATCACAGTCTATGAAGACCGTTCCTTCACTTTCATTACGAAAACACCGCCGGCTGCCGTTCTCTTGAAGAAAGCAGCAGGTTTGGACAAAGCTTCGGGCGAACCGAACAAGAAAAAAGTAGCTAAATTGGGCCGCGACAAAGTCCGCGAAATCGCAACGACTAAGATGCCGGACCTCAACGCTAACGACGTTGAAGCTGCTATGAAAATGATTGAAGGTACCGCTCGCAGCATGGGTATCGAAATCGTCGACTAATTCGATGATTCTCTGCCCGTGGAAGGGGTAACCCGCTAAACCACATAAGGAGGAAGAAACATGGCAAAAGTAGGCAAGAAATATGCTGAAGCTGCAAAACTGTTCGACAAACAGAAACAGTATGATGTTGCAGAAGCAATTGACATCTTGAAAAAGATGGATACTGCTAAATTCGACGAAACCGTTGAATTGGCTGTAAACCTTAACGTAGATCCGAAATACGCCGACCAGCAGGTCCGCGGCGCCTTGGTACTGCCCCACGGCACTGGTAAATCCAAGACCGTCCTCGTATTTGCTCAGGGCGATAAAGAAAAAGAAGCTTTAGCTGCTGGCGCTGACTATGTCGGTGCTGATGATCTCGTAGAAAAGATCAAAGGTGGCTGGCTCGACTTCGACGTAGCAATCGCTACTCCGAACATGATGGGTAAAGTTGGTCGTCTCGGTAAAATCCTC
The DNA here is from genome assembly GCA_902388315.1 of uncultured Megasphaera sp. Lineage (GTDB taxonomy): Bacteria > Bacillota > Negativicutes > Veillonellales > Megasphaeraceae > Megasphaera. The sequence goes on from CABMPA010000040.1 coordinate 7,788, forward strand.
GGTCCTAAAGGCCTCATGCCTAACCCGAAGGTTGGTACTGTCACGATGGACGTTACAAAAGCTGTTAGCGAAAGTAAAGCTGGTAAAGTTGAATACCGCACGGATAAAGCCGGCAACATTCATTCTTCTATCGGTAAAAAATCTTTCGACGCAGATAAATTGATTGATAACCTGACTGCTTTGGTTGATACGCTCATCAAAGTTAAACCGTCGGGTGCAAAAGGCCAGTACATTAAGTCCGTCACGGTCAGCTCCACGATGGGCCCTGGCATCCACATCAATCAGTACAGCATCAAAGGTGCTGCAAAGAAAGAAGAAAATTAATATCTCTCTTAGCTGTAGACTGAAGGTATGTATAATGGACGTATGTCCGCCATCTGAGGCTATGAAACTAGCAGATATCTGACTTTGACTAGTTCGGCCTCGTGGTTTCCATGAGGCCGTTTTTGATTGCTAAGACGATATAAATCCCAGTTCAAGGAGGTGTATCGAACTCATGTCCACATATGCAAATCATCCGGTTTCTCCGGCAAAAGCCGCTGTCGTTGAAGAAATGAAAGAAAAACTGCAGTCCGCACAGGGCGCTGTCTTCGTTGGTTTCTCCGGCCTCACCGTTGCTGATGCTACGAAACTTCGCCGTAAGTTCCGCGAAGGCGGTGTCGAATACAAAGTCATCAAAAACACTTTGACTCGTATCGCTGCTGACGAACTCGGCTATAATGCATTAGATGCTATTCTCGAAGGTCCGACGGCTCTCGCATTTTCCGCAGAAGATGCTGTAGCTCCGGCTAAGATCCTCAAAGAATTCATCAAAGAAACAAAGACCGAAGCCTTGACTGTAAAAGCAGGCTTGGTTGATGGTCAGGTCATTGATGTTGCAGCTGTTGACGCTTTGGCAAACTTGCCGAGCCGCGAAGAACTTCTCGCAAAATTGGTTGGCAGCATGCAGGCTCCTATCTCTGGCCTTGTCAACGTACTCCAGGGCAATATCCGCAACATGGTTTATGTGCTTGACGCTGTACGCGCTAAAAAAGCAGAACAGGAAACTGCTTAATTAGCTTACATAACTAAAAAATTAAACTCAAAAATTGATACTATGGAGGTATTTCAAAATGACTAAAGAAGAAATCATGGAAGCCATTGAAAATATGACTGTTCTCGAACTTTCCGAACTCGTAAAAGCTATGGAAGACAAATTCGGCGTTTCTGCTGCTGCTCCGGTTGCAGTTGCTGCTGCTCCGGCTGCTGGCGCTGCTGCTGCTGAAGAAAAATCCGAATTCGACGTTATCCTCGCTTCTGCTGGCGACAAAAAAATCGGCGTTATCAAAGTTGTCCGTGAAGTTACGGGCCTCGGCTTGAAAGACGCTAAAGCTCTCGTTGACGGCGCTCCGAAAGCTGTTAAAGAAGGCGTTGCTAAAGCTGACGCTGAAGCTCTCAAAGCTAAACTCGAAGAAGCTGGCGCTACTGTCGAACTCAAATAATTTCATTCGTGAAATTACAAGCTCTGCAAATCGCATGAATATGCGGTTTGCAGAGCTTTTTTCATTTCCCGGGAAAGGCGATTTGATACTATTTTGATACTAAAATTTCTAAAAATTGAAATCGACAGTATCTAACTTCTCGGCAACCTCGGCTTGTTTATTAGGATAAAGGTGCGAGTAAATCTGCAGCGTCGTCGTGATTTTTTCATGCCCCAGGCGGTCGGCGATGACCAACGGGGAAAAGCCCATTTCGATGAGCAGCGACGCATGAGAGTGACGCAGATCGTGCAGCCGGATGACTTTGACGCCCGTTTCCCTTGCGGTCGCTTTTAATTTCCGGGTGAGGCTGCTCTTGTTGAGGTTGAAGAAAATACGCTGGTCCGGCGAATAGAGACGGTTTATGTGAGTTTGCAGGATTTTGCACAGAAAGAGGGGGATGCTGATGGTACGGTTGCTTTTAGATGTTTTTGGCGTCTGGATTATCTTGGCCCCTGTGACTTGGACGTAATTCTTGTTGATCCGCAGCGTATGGGCCTGGAAATTGCAGTCTGCCGGTGTGAGGGCCAGCAGTTCGCCCAGGCGCAGTCCCGTAAAAAAAAGCGTCGTAAAAGCGACGCGGAAGCTGACATCCTCTTCATCGGTCAAGCCGCTCAGGAAGGTCTTGAATTCGTCAAGCGTTCAGAAGGACAAGTGCGGTGAACGGCTGCTGCCGATAGTTCCTGCCTTGCGTACAGGGTTTTCCGGCAAGTTGTAGTATTTGACAGCGTAGTTGAAGAGGGCCGACAATTTCGTGTTAATCGAGCGTTGATAAGTCGGCGCCAGGTTGCTGTGCTGCATTAGTTCTGTCTGCCATTTGCGGATCATAAGCGGTGTAATCTGGTTGATGGGCATATCCGAAAAAACGGGCAGGAGCCAGTTCCGGATGATGTTTTTACTGGTATACTGCGTCGTCGGCTTCAGGCGCCCTTCGTTGTCGCTGAGATAATGCTGGCAGAGATGCTCGAAGGTAATCAAACTGCCCTGAGTCAGCTCGTTAAGGAAATCCCTTTCGTACTTTTTGGCTTCCTGGGAACGGGAAAAGCCGCGTTTTAGTTTTTGATGACGCTGGCCGCGCCAATCCTTGTAATAAAATTTGGCATAGTATTTCTTTGTCTTTTCATCTCGATAGACAGGCATGGTTTTTCCTTTCTGCTATTGCCCGGTGTCGCTGCGGTCCCTGACGTAGAGCTGATGATTATCAGCATCATACCAGAAAGACGTGTCACCGCGCAAGAGCTCATTGATAGTATAAACACCGTCGCGGGCCTGACGGGCGGATTTGACGGCCGTGTAGGTGAGAAAGAAGTTCAGGAGCAGAAACGCCAGGAGTGCGAAGAGCAGGGGCTTGATCAGGCCATGCTGTTCTTCCAGTTTATCGCTGATTTCCTGACCGAAAGAGAAGACCTTGTCGTCAGTTCGGTGGATGTCTGCCTGCAGTTCTTCTAAAGTATGGGTCTGGCCGGCGTCGCTTTCCTTCTGGAATTTCTGCAGCGCTTCCTTTAGTTCAGCGACATGATTTTCCAGTGCGGCGTTCTGCGTTTTCAGCTCAGTATTCTGGGCTTCCAGCGCGCCGAACCGGTCGAGAATTTCTTTCTGCAGTGTCACTTGTCCCGGCGTCAGGCCGTTTCTATTTGTCAGTGCCATTTGCTGATTCCTCCTTTACAGGCTCCAGCCGCGATACATTTCTTCTTCGACTCGTTCGAGCTTATCCTTCTTGCGGTGACGTTCTTCGTAGTCGTCCTGGTTGCGGGCGTGATAGGCAGCTTCTTTTTCCGTCGTGAAGGCCTTCATCAGGCTGGGCTTGTCGTAGGCCGGGCCCAGTTTTTGGCCGCGGACCTTCTTGCCGTTGGTGGGGTGGGTATAGGTCATGCCCCGGCCGTGGTCGCGCGTGACGGTGACGCCCCATTCATTTTCCAGTGTCGCCTTGAAATCATCGTAACTTTTCGCTTTCTGCCGGACGCAATCGATGGCCTCCCGCAGTTCCTCTTTCCAGACGTCTTGGCCGCGAGCCGCTGCCCAGTATTCACCGTTCGTAATGCCTTCGTTGCGCTGCGGGATTGGCTGCAGGCCACGGCTTTGGCAGAGCTCGTTGACACGGCTCTTCATTTGCTTCAGATCCTGCCGGGATGTGTGCAGCTTTTTGCCGCTCTCCAGATTGACGGCGTTGACGACGATGTGGTCGTGCAGGTGATCCGTATCGGTGTGAGTGACGACGGCGAACTGGTAGCCCTTTTTGCCGAAAAATTCCTCGGCCAATTCGACTCCCATTTGATTGACTTCACGCGGCGAAAGCTGCTGCGTTTCTTCCGGGCTGAACGAGAGGATGTAGTGGTAATAGCGGCGGCCCGTCGTTTTACCGTAGAGCTGCTGCACCTGGTCGAACTGTTTGCCGAAATTACGGGCCCTCACCTGGGAGCCGCTGATAAAACTGTTGCGGAGCTTTTTCTCCTGCAGCAGATACTGCTGGATAGCCTGCGGATTGCGGCGGCTCGGCAGGGCTTTAAGGATGGACATGGATGACGCCCCCTTTGCAGAGTTTCAGTTTTTTTAACTCCAGCTTTTTCAGCTTGATGGAAGCATCGATTTGCTTCAGCAGTTCCCGGCTTTTGTTTTCGTTCTGGTAGAGTTTCAAGAATTCCTTGTGATACTGCCTCAGCTCTCGGAAATAGGCCTTGCGGGCCGCTAAGATTTCATCACAGAAGGCGTCGAGTTTCTTGATTTGCTGGTGCACTTCTTTGGCTTCAGCGGCGAAGTTCTGGCCGCGATTGAGGGCCCGGGCGATTTGGTTCAGATTGATGCCGATGCGATTGATTTCTTTCACGAGATTTTTGTCCTCATCGTCGAGGGCTTTTTCATCGGCCAGCGTATGGCGGAGGATGTAATCTGTCAGGGTCAGATTCTCTTCGCGGGCGTGGATGAGGAGCTGCTGTTTTTGCAGATTGGTGACGCGAAAATAAATACGGTCTTCTTTCATTTGTCGATCCTTTCCGGGGGATTCCCAAGGGGGCAGCGCCCCTTTGGGCAAGACAGCCTGTTGCTTCGCG
>CABMPA010000041.1 GCA_902388315.1 uncultured Megasphaera sp.
CTGGGCATCCCCATCTTCATCGCCGTCTTCTGTGAAACGAGCCTGTTCTCCATCGTCGGCCTGCTCATGGCCGAATTCGGCACCTTATACCTGGCCGCCAATCAGGCAGCGATCAGTTTCTCGACGCTGACATACACCCTGCCCTGGAGCATCAGCCTGACGGCAACCATCGTCATCGGCTATGAAGTCGGCGCCCGCAACTATGCCGCAGCCCGGCAGTACGCCGTACTCTGCCAGATGACGGCTTTCGCCATCGCCATCGGCCTCATCGCCGTGACCTATCATTTCATCGACCCCATCGCCATGGTCTTTACCAGCGATGCCGAAACATTCTGGGCCATCCGCCTGTTCATCTTCTATGCCGTCGCCTTTTCCTTCTTCGATGCCGCCGGCACGCCGGTCCAGGGCATCCTGCGCGGCTATAAGGATGTCAAGATCATCACCTGCGTCGCTTTCGTGACCTACTGGCTCATCAGCATCCCCATGGGCTATGCCATGGCCCATGTCACATCCTACGGACCCTATGGCTACTGGATCAGCCTCATCATCAGCCTGGCCATCAATGCCAGCGCCCTGAACTGGCGCCTGTGGAAACACACGGCCTGGAAGTCCCCTGTCCTATCCTCATCCATTAAGGAGTGATTATATGCCAACAACCAAACAATTAACGGCTTATGCCCGCGTCCTCTTGCAGAAGGGCCTGAATCTTCAAAAAGGCCAGACCCTGGTCATCAACGCCCCTGTCGAATCGCACGACTTCGTCACCGTCCTGACGAAAGAGGCCTATACGGCCGGTGCCGCCCAGGTCGTCTGCAACTGGCGGTCCGACGATATGGCCCGCCTGCGTTATGAACACGAAGATTTGCAATACTTCGAGTCCCTGCCGGACTGGCGCCGCGATTTCAGCCTCTACTATTACCATAAAAAGGCCGCTTTCCTCAGCCTCATCTCGGCCAACCCGTACCTCATGGACGGCATCGACACCAAGAAAATCTTCGCCCAGCAGAAAGCACAGAACGAAGCCCTGAAGGAATACATCGACGGCATGATGGCCTCGAAGACGACGTGGCTCGTCGCTGCCGTCCCCAGCGCCGTCTGGGCCAAGCTGCTCTATCCGGACCTCGACGCCGACGCTGCCTATGAATCCTTGTGGAAGCAGATCCTCCAGTCGTCCCGCGCCGACGGGGCCGATGCCCTGGCCGATTGGGACGCCCATCTGGCCGAATTGAAAAAGCGCCGGACCTGGATGACGGATCAGCACTTCACCAGCCTGCACTATACGAACAGCCTGGGAACAGACCTCACGATTGGCCTGCCGGCTGACCACATCTGGCAGGGCGGCATGGAAGAAACGGCGGATCACCTGCTGTTCAATGCCAACATCCCGACGGAAGAAATCTATTCGGCGCCCAAGGCCGATGCCGTCAACGGCACGGTCTACAGCACCAAGCCCCTGGTCTATAACGGCAACCTCATCGACAAGTTCCACCTGACCTTCAAGGACGGCAAAGTCGTCGACGCTGCCGCCGAAACGGGCGAAGACGTCCTGAAGAAACTCATCGCCATCGACGACGGCGCCTGCCGTCTCGGTGAAGTGGCCCTCATCCCCTATCACTCGCCTATTTCCCTGTCGGGCATCCTCTTTTATGAAACGCTCTTCGATGAAAATGCCTCGTGCCACCTGGCCCTGGGCGCCTCCTATCCGACCTGCCTGGCTGGCGGCGCCGACCTGGACAAAGACGCCATTGCCGCTGCCGGCCTCAACGACTCCATGATTCACGTCGACTTCATGGTCGGTTCGCCGGATCTGACCATCACCGGGACCAAGGCTGACGGCTCGACGGTGCCGGTCTTTACCGATGGCGACTGGGCTCAATAACAGTTTTCCATTGACAAGCCCGGCTATCCGTGCTATTATAAGACGCAACAACCATATACCCTTCATCCAGAGCAGCTGAGGGACTGGCCCGATGACGCTGCGGCAACCCCCTATCGGGAAGGTGCCAATTCCACCGGAACATTCCGACAGATGAAATGAAACCGTATATACGGCCGTCATCTGCATGACGGCCTTTTTTTGTGGTTGCTTTTTTTCTAGTTATGCCTACTTTGAGGAGTTGATACTGTGATTACACTGAAAAATATTACCAAGACCTACGGCGGCGCCGCTCAGGTCCAGGCCCTGAAGGGCATCAACCTGACCATCGACGACGGCGAGATCTTCGGTATCATCGGCAAGAGCGGTGCCGGCAAATCGACGCTGGTCCGCTGCATCAATATGTTAGAAAAACCGACGAGCGGCCAGGTCATCATCGACGACAAGGATTTGACCAAGATGAATGAATCCCAGCTGCGGTCAGAACGCAAGAACATCGGCATGATTTTCCAGCACTTCAATCTCTTATCATCCCGTACAGTTGCCGAAAACATTGCCTTCCCGCTGGAACTCGTCGGCGCTTCGAAAGACGTCATTGAAAAGAAAGTCGCTTCCCTCCTCGAACTGGTCGGCCTCAGCGACCGGGCCGGCAACTATCCGTCCCAGCTCTCGGGCGGCCAGAAACAGCGCGTCGGCATCGCCCGTGCCCTGGCCAGCGACCCCAAGATCCTGCTCTGCGACGAAGCCACGTCAGCCCTGGACCCGCAGACGACGAAATCCATCCTGGAACTGCTCCAGGACATCAACCAGCGCCTGGGCATCACCATCGTCGTCATCACCCATGAAATGGCCGTCGTCAAGGAAATCTGCCACCGCGTCGCCGTCATCGAAAGCGGCGTCATCAAGGAAATGGGCCGCGTCGTCGACATCTTCACCAATCCCCAGTCCCAGACCATGAAGGACTTCGTCACGTCCATCATCAACATGGAACTGCCGGCAGGCATCAAGAACCTGGGCGTCACCGACCAGCCGTCGCCGGACCGCTACATGCTCGTCCGCCTGCGCTTCAAAGGCGCTGCGACCAGCGACCCCGTCGTCGCCGACATCGTCCGCAAATTCAACGTCGAAGTCAGCGTCCTCTACGGCAACATCGACTATATCCAGGATGAACCGTTCGGCTACCTCATCGTCGTCATCATGGGCGACATGGAAACACAGGCCAAGGCATTCTCGTATATCAAAACATTACCGATTGGAAGTGAGGTTTTAGGTTATGTCCCAAGAAATCATTAAGTTAATGCTCCAAGGCATTCAAGAAACGTTCTACATGGTCGCCGTCGCCACGGTCATCGGCGGTATCATCGGCATTCCCCTGGGTATCACCCTGGTCACGACCAGCAAGGGCCATATCCTGGAAAACCGCTTCATCAATCAGATCCTTGGCACCATCGTCAATATCATCCGTTCCATCCCGTTCATCATCCTCATGGTCGCCATCATCCCGCTGACGCGCCTCATTGCCGGCACATCCATCGGTACGACGGCAGCCTGCGTCCCCTTGACCATCGTCGCCATCCCCTTCCTGAGCCGTCTCGTCGAAACGTCCATCCGCGACGTCGACTTCGGCCTCGTCGAAGCGGCCGAATCCATGGGGGCTACGCCCTTCCAGATTATCCGCAAGGTCCTCATTCCCGAAGCCTTGCCGACAATCATCAATAACATCACCGTCCTCATCGTCAACCTCATCGGGGCATCGGCCATGGCCGGCGCCATCGGTGGCGGCGGCCTCGGGGACATCGCCATCCGCTATGGCTACCAGCGCTTCCGTCCCGACGTCATGCTGGCGACAATCATCATCCTCATCGTCGTCGTCAACGTCATCCAGGCCGGCGGCGACTTCGCATCACGAAAAAAGAATAAGAAATGATAGAAAAAGGGCTTGTCGCGTATGCGACAAGCCCTTTTTAGTGGTTAGTGGCTAGCAGTTAGGGGTTAGCCGCGGTCCCATGGACCGCTTCGTAGGGGCCGTCCCAAAGGGCGGCCCGCTCATACCAATGGGTCACGGGAATCTTACATATACCCAACGGGCTCATGAATTGGATTCCCACAACGAGTCACCCATGTGACGACCCCCACTAGCCACGAGCCACTAGCCACGAAGCTCCAATGCCCCTACAATATCCTGGATGTGTTCGATGCCTTCGTCCTGGCAATACTGGTCCAGGCCTTCGGCGATGGTTTCGACGGCTCTGGGGTCGACGAAGTTATGGGCGCCGACGGCGACGGCGCTGGCACCGGCCAGCATGAATTCGACGGCGTCCTGCCAGGTCGTAATCCCCCCCAGGCCGAGGATGGGGATGGATACGGCCCGGGCCGTCTGCCATACCATGCGCAGGGCGACGGGCTTGACAGCCGGACCGGACAGGCCGCCGGTGATATTGCCCAGCAAAGGCCGGCGGGTCTTGATGTCGATGGCCATGCCCGTCAGGGTATTGATGAGCGATACGGCATCGGCACCGGCCGCTTCGACGGCTTTAGCCATGACGGTGATATCCGTGACGTTCGGCGACAGTTTGACGATAACCGGTTTCTTGGTATGGTCCTTGACGCTGCGCGTCACAGCGGCAGCCGCTTCCGGCTGGGTCCCGAAGACGATACCCCCTTCTTTGACATTGGGGCAGGAAATATTGACTTCCAGGGCTGCGACGCCATCGACGTCGAGCTGGGCTGCCAATTCGCCGTATTCTTCGGCAGTACCGGCCGAAATATTGACGATGAGCGGCGTCTGGCAGGCTTCAGTGACCTTGGGCAGGATATCCCGCTTAAAAACTTCGACGCCGGGGTTTTCCAGGCCGATGCAGTTGAGCATCCCTGCCGGCGTTTCAGCGACGCGGACGCCGGGATTGCCCGGCCGCGGCAGCGGCGTGATGCCCTTGGAAATAATGGCCCCGACCTGATCGAGATTGAGGAAATCACGGTATTCTACACCGAATCCAAAAGTCCCCGATGCTCCCATGACCGGTGTCTTCATGGAAATACCGGCAAACTGGACGGCAATGCGTTCGCTGATCATGCAAAGACCTCCTTCGCGTCAAATACAGGCCCATCGGCACAGACTTTATAGCGTTTGCCATCGAGTTTGCTTTCAAACGTACAGCCCAGGCAGACGCCGATGCCGCAGGCCATCCGTTTTTCCATGGACACTTCGCAGGCGACGCCGGCCTTCGCCGAAGCTTCGGCAATGGTCTTCATCATGACCGTCGGCCCGCAGACCGATACGCGGTCGATGGCGTGTTCCGTGAAAATCTGCGGCAGGGCATCGACGGCAAAGCCTTTGATACCCAAAGAGCCATCGTCTGTCGTCACGTAAACCTGACCGGCATAGGGTTCAAAGAACTGGGTCCAGAACGTTTCAGCTGCCGTCTTACCGGCGACGAGTACGATGGGATGGTCCAGGCGCTTGGCCAAAAAGATGAGCGGAGCCAGGCCGACGCCGCCGCCAGCCAGGAGAACCTGACCCGGCGTCGTCGTAAAGACGCCTTCGCCCAGGGGCCCTTCGACGCTCAGGTCGTCACCGCTGCGCAGGCCTTTCATTTCTTCAGTGCCCTTGCCGACCAGGCGGTAAATGATAGTGACATTTCCCGTTTCCGCATCGGCATCGACGATGCCGAAAGGCCGGCGCAAAAAGGTCTGTCCCCCATCGCGGTGGACATTGACAAATTGGCCGGGCTGCGCTTCCCGGGCAATCTGCGGTGCATGGAATACCATTTTCCAGACTTCAGGAATAATGGCTTCATTCTCGACGATAGTCGCCATTTCCAAGAATTTCTTCACCTGCTAATCATCCTTCCTCTGTTTGCAATAAGAACAGTTTTATTGTACCACAGAACGGCCGATTTTCGTAGCCAAAATCAGTGCTGCCGCTTTTTGACGATTTCGCGGCGCATCTTTTCCATATTGTCCTGAAAGACCGCCTTTTCCTGCATGGCCACGCGCGTATAGAGGACATCGCCGATGGCCATGTGGATCAGGCGCGACGCCCCGGCTTCTGACGTGTACTGGACTTCGCGTCCCATGCCGCACAGGCAGATATCGGCTAAAGCGGCCAGGGGCGACTGGCCATGGCTGGTGATGACGATGACTTTGGCCCCGTTCTCCCTGGCGGCCTGGACCGATTGCAACAGTTCCTTCGACGCCCCGCTATGGGATACGGCGATGGCCACATCGTCGGCCGTCATCAGGGCCGCCGCCGTGACCTGCATATGGGAGTCGGCATACTCCCGGATAGCCAGTCCCAGGCGCAGAAAGCGCGTCGCAATATCGGTACAGACCGTCGCCGAATTTCCAAAGCCAAAGACGTAAATCCGCCGGGCTTTTAAAATCAGCCGGGCCGCCGCATCGAGAGCGCCATAATCGAGGAGACTCAGCGTATCCTGCAATCCTTCGGCAATATTGGCAAAGACCTTGGCCGCTACGTCCCGTCCGCTATCGCCGGTCTGGATGTCGTGGAAGGCCTTCTGCGGCGCCGCCGATAATTCCGCAGCCAGCATGAGCTTCAATTCCTTCAGGCCGCTGCATCCCAATTTCTTGCAAAACCGGGAAACCGTGATTTCCGAACTCTGCGCATGAACGGCCAGGTCCGAAACGGTCTGCTCCATGACCTCGCCGGTATGATTGACGATATAATCGGCAATACGGCGCTCTGACTTGGTCAGACCGCCGTATGCACTGCGCAGGACAGGAAATAACTGGAGTTTCGTTTCTTCCATTGTCTTCCCTCCTACTTCTGTATTTACTTTTATTTTAGCCTACAAAGATGTTCAATACAAGGACACCGGCCAGGCCCATGACGGCGATGATCGTTTCTAAAGCGCACCATGTGCGGACCGTCTGTTTGACTGTCAGGCCGAAGAATTCCTTGAAGAGCCAGAAACCGGGGTCGTTCGGCGGGCTGAAGATGAGCGAACCGGCGCCGGTTGCCAGTACCATCAGTTCCGGATTGGCACCGGTGACGGCGCAGATAGGCGCTGCGATACCGCCGGCTGTCAGCGCTGCGACCGTAGCCGAGCCGCAAGCCGTGCGGATGACGGCAGCGACCAGCCAGGCCAGGAGCAGCGGCGACAAATCAGAACCAGCAACGAGGTTGCCGATATACGTGCCGACACCGCTGTCGATGAGGACCTGTTTCAAGGCACCGCCACCGCCGACGATGAGCAAGATCATAGCAATGGTCAGGACGGCATCCTGGACGGTCTTCATGACGTCTTCCATGGATTTACCCCGTCCCAGGCCGAACGTATAGATAGCGATGGCGACAGAAATGGTCAGGGCGATGTCCGGCTGGCCGAAGAAGGTCAGGACGTGACGGGCCGGGACATCGGCACCCATAGTCAATTTGGCAACAGCCGAAGCGGCCATGAGGATGACCGGGACCAGGGCCGTGAAGACGGAGATGCCAAAGCCCGGCATTTCGTCGTCTTTAAAGATTTTCGGATTGTACATGCCTTTGGGGATTTCCGGGTTGATGTCCCGCGTCAGCGTGCAGTACAGCGGACCAGCGACGATGGCCGTCGGGATAGCGATGATAGCGCCATAGACCAGGGTCGTGCCGATATCGGCATTATAGATGATGGAAATAGCTGTCGGGCCCGGATGAGGCGGCAGGAAGCCGTGGGTGACCGACAAGGCCGCAGCCATAGGGATACCGACTTCCAGCAGAGGAATCTTGGCTTCTGCGGCAATGGTGAAGACTAAAGGAATGAGCAGGACAAAGCCGATTTCATAGAACAAGGCGATACCGACGATGAAGCCTGTCAGGCAGACGGCCCATTTGACCTTTTCCCGGCCGAAGACGTTGATCAACGTCGTAGCAATGCGCTGGGCACCGCCGCTTTCAGCCATAAGCTTGCCCAGCATGGCGCCGAAGGAAACGACGATGGCCAGGCCGCCCAGGGTGCCGCCCAACCCTTTTTCAATGGTCGGAATGAGCTTGTCGATGGGCATGCCTTCTGCCAGGCCGACAGCACCGGCAACGAGGAGCAAGGCCAGGAAACTATTGAGTTTGACTTTGACGATGAGGAAAAATAAGACGAGAATGCCAATAGCTAGGATAACGAGTGGCATAATGAGAAACCTCCTTTATTTTATATAATGTTCATGCCAATGGTGATGGAAGATGCCCTCCTTATCGACGCGCTGGAAGGTATGGGCGCCGAAGTAGTCGCGCAGGGCCTGGATGAGGTTGGCCCCGACCTGAGGACTGCTGTAGGCATCGAGGTATTGCAGGGATGCCGAAAAGGCCGGAATGGGCAGGCCGTTGGCGATGGCCAGGCCGATGATCTGCCGCAGGGCACCCTGGTTGGCGTTGATTTTCGCCAGGAAGAAATCGTCGAACAAGAGATTTTCCAGTTCCGGATTCTTGTCATAGGCTTCGGTGATCTTAGTCAGGAATTCAGCCTGAATGATGCAGCCGGCCCGGAAAATCGAGGCGATGGCGCCGTAATCGAGGTGCCAGTCATACGTTTCCGATGCGCTCTTGTAGAGGGAGAATCCCTGAGCATAAGCGACGATTTTTGCCGCATAGAGGCTCTGGCGGACGGCTTCGACGAAATCGTCACCGTGCTGCTGTGACAAAGCCGGCTTTCCGATACATGCCTGGGCTTTCGGACGGCCCGGCGCATTGGACATGACGCGGGCATTGCAGGCTGCCGTGATCATGGAAATGTCGACGCCTTGTTTCATCGACTCGATACTCGTCCAGCGGCCCGTCCCCTTCTGACCGGCAGCATCGACGATTTTGTCCAGGACCTGGCCGCCCGCTTCGTCGTCTTCGGCGAAGATGTCCGCAGCGATGCCGATGAGGAAGCTCTTCAATTCGCCCTGGTTCCATTCATGGAAAATCTTAGAAATGGCAGCGTTGTCGTATCCGCCGACGTATTTGAGCAGCAGATAGGCTTCGGCAATGAGCTGCATGTCGGCGTATTCAATACCGTTGTGGACCATCTTGACGTAGTGGCCGGCACCGTCTTCGCCGATATAGGTGCAGCACGGCTTGCCATCAGCCGCTTTGGCTGCAATGGCTTCGTAAATGGGCTGGATTTCCGGATAGGTATCCTTATTGCCGCCAGGCATGATAGCCGGGCCGCGGCGGGCTCCCGTTTCCCCGCCGGAAATGCCCATGCCGTAGAAGTGGATGCCGTCTTCTTTGCAGCGGTCATAGCGGCGGCGCGTATCGCCAAAATAGGAATTGCCGCCGTCGATGATGATGTCCCCCGTATCGAGGAGGGGCAGCAGCTGGTCGAGCATGCTGTCCACCGGCGCACCGGCCATGATCATAAGCATGATTTTACGCGGCCGCTTCAGTGAAGCCAGGAAATCTTTCAGTTCGAAATAGCCGGTAATCTTTTCATGCGGCCGTTCTTTCAGAAACTGTTCTGTCAGGTCCGGCGTGTAGTTGTAAACCGAAACGTCATAGCCATGGTCAGCCATATTCAGGGCCAGGTTGCTGCCCATGACGGCCATGCCGACGACGCCAATATCGTGAAGTGCCATAGCAATCACTCCTTTTAAATTATAATTTCTGCTGATAGGCTGTAATATCAGAAAATTCTTGCTGCAAGTTATGATAGAGCCGGACGAAGATGTCGTAGAGCTGCTGGTAGACGGCGACATTTTCTTCAATCGGCGTATACACCTTCTTGGCATGGACCAAGTGCGCCGTATCGGCAATGCTCTTCAGTTTGCCGCTGGAAATGAAGCCCAGTACAGCCGCCCCGAAGGCAGCGCCTTCGCTGTTGTCCGGCAGGGTGATGGGCTGGTTGAGGACATCCGATAAAATCTGGATCCAGAGCTTCGACTTGGTGAAGCTGCCGCTGACGCGGATATCCTTGACATCGCCGAATTCCTTGAGGGCTGCCATGACGCTGTTCAAGCTGTAGCAGATGCCTTCCATGACGGCGCGGATCATGTGGGACCGGCTGTGATTGAGGGAAAAGCCGAAGAACATGCCCCGCAGTTCCGAATTCCAGTACGGCGCCCGTTCCCCCGTGAAATACGGCAGGCAGATGAGACCGTCCGCGCCGGCATCGACGTGTTCCGCCTTCATGGTCATCAAATCATAGGGGTCGATGTCCAGCGTTTCCAGGGCACTGCCGCCGTAATGGCAGATCTTGTCGCGGACCCAGCGCAAAATCATGCCGCCGTTGTTGATGGCCCCGCCGGCCACCCACATGTCGTCCGTCAGGTTATAGCACCACGTACGCATCTGCGGGTCCGTCTTAGGCTGGCGGGTCAGCATGCGCAAGGCACCGCTGGTCCCGATAGTCCCGCTGAGCTGGCCCGGTTCGACGGCACCGATGCCGACGTTGACCAGGACGCCGTCGGTAGCGCCGATGACGACAGGAAGACCTGCCGGCAGATGCAGGACTTTCGCCGCCTGGTCACACAGTCCCTGGCTGTACGTCGTCGATACGACAGGCGGCAGCTGGTCTTTGGCGACGCCGGCATAGGTCAGGATTTCATCATCCCAGTCCAGAGTCTGTTCATTGTACATACCGCTCGTGCTGGCGGCGGACTTGTCGATGACCCACTGACCGGTCAAATGATAGAATAAATAATCTTTCAGCGAACCGACATAGCGCATCTGGCGGAAGAGTTCCGGCTGGTTCTGGCGCAGCCAGATAATCTTGGCCAGGGGATAGCAGGCGTGGATGGGGCAGCCCGTCCGTTCATAGAAAGACCGGCACAGGCCTTCATCTTTCTTCATCTCCCGGACGATGGCCGCACTGCGGCTGTCCGCCCAGGTCTGCATATCCATGAGGGGCTCTTTGCCTTCATCAAGGCCGGCAAAACTGTGCATAACCGTACTCAGGGCAATACCGGCCAGTTCTTTGTTCTTATAGCGCAGCTGGGCTGCCGTCTTGCCGATGACTTCCTGGACGGCTTCGAGAATCTGGAGCGGGCTTTCTTCGGCCCAGTCCGGATGAGGTGTCAACAGCGGATAAAAAGCTTCTGACGAGCAGACGTTAGTCCCGTCTTCCGTATAAGCGATGGCCCGGACCCCGGTCGTACCGACGTCGACGCCGATCCAAACTTCCTGGTTCGCCGAATCCATAGGCGTAATCGTATTCATGAGTCATACTCCCTTTCACGTAGCTTGGTAAGGAATCTTTTCGATGACTTTATGATACCATTCCCGTTGACTAAATGCAATAAAAATATCATTTTAAATTATATATTTTGATACTTTTATATCACAGCAATAACCACTCCTATGCGTATAAGTATTAGCTGCTAGCAGCTGGCGGCTGACGGCTGGTTTCGCAGCCTGCAGCCGGGACTTCAGCCCCGTCTTCCATACGAGCTGAGGGTATCCCGAAGCAATGTATCTCCTTTGAGTCTGTCACCGCTCAGCTGAGTCCAAGGCGGCCTGCGAACTGCGAACGGCGGCCTGCGTATTTGCTTTTTTGTCCTTTCTGTGCTATAGTATGGGTGCAAAAGATGCTTGTATGAAGGCTTACGTCATTATGCATCGTCTTTTTATCTTCATTGTTTGAAGTTTGACGTATGAAGGTTGACGTGATGACTTTTAAATTTAAAACTATGTACATCAAACATCAAACCTTTAACTTCAAACTGATAATAGCTGTCTTACGAGTTATTACGGCTATTATCATGTAATCATGATATTTACAGGAGGGATTCCCATGAAAGTTATCTTGTTGAATGGCAGCCGCCGTGAAAAGGGCTGCACCTATACAGCTTTATCCGTCGTCGCCGATACGCTCAAAGAAAATGGCATTGATGCCGAAATCGTCCATGCCGTTCCCGACGATGCTACTGTCGACGCTGTCGCTGAAAAAATGAAAGCCGCTGACGGCCTGGTCATCGGTTCTCCGGTATACTGGGCTTCGCCGACTGGTGAAATCATCTCCTTCATGGATAAACTGGCTGGCAAAGCCGGCGCTGCCCTGACCCATAAAGTCGGTGCCACTGTCGCTTCGGCCCGCCGTGCCGGTACGACGGCTACGCTGGACGTCCTCAATAAATACTTAGCCTATCACC
Source organism: uncultured Megasphaera sp. (assembly GCA_902388315.1). Lineage (GTDB taxonomy): Bacteria > Bacillota > Negativicutes > Veillonellales > Megasphaeraceae > Megasphaera. The sequence continues at coordinate 11,939 of CABMPA010000041.1, forward strand.
AGATGGTCAGCGTCGCTTCCAACTACTGGCCCATGGTCCACGGCAACACGCCGGACGAAGTCAAGAAAGACGAAGAAGGCTTGCAGATCATGCGGACCCTCGGCCGCAACATGGCCTGGATCCTGAAATGCATCGAAGCCGGCAAAAAAGCAGGCATCGAAGCCCCGGCCACAGAAGCCAAAATCATGACCAACTTCATCCGTTAAAGTTAAACCCATCCACTACAAACTTAATACTCGAAAAAGGGGCTGTCGCACGAAGTTTTCTGCCATCATGCAAGGCCCCGTTTACTTTATAGTTTGTAGCACAGAGTTTGTAGTTTGCAGAGAAAACCTTCAAATTTAAAGCCATCCGCTAACAACTAACTGCTAGCCACTAACAACTTTAAAGGG
>CABMPA010000042.1 GCA_902388315.1 uncultured Megasphaera sp.
CCAAGAGCGAAACGAAGATACCCGGCCTCTACGCTGCCGGTGAAGACGTCGGCGGTATCCACGGGACGAACCGCCTCATGGGCAACAGTCTCCTGGATATCATCGTCTTCGGCCGCATTGCCGGGACGGAAGCGGCTTCTTACAGCCAGACGGCCCATCCTGGGAAAGGGACGCTGGACCACGTCCGCCGTTTTGACGAAGAACGGGCAGAAGCCCGCGTCGATGACGACATCCTGTCGCCGAAGCTCCTGCCCAATTACACCCATAACCGCGGCACGCGGGGCTAGACTTCGTGGAGCTGGCGGGCTCTGCGCTGGACAGCGATACTGATGAACAGCAGCAGGGCGCCGGCTGCCAGGAAGACGTATTTCATGCCCAGGAAGGTGGCGATGACGCCGCCCAGGATCGGGCCGCCCATGGCGCCGACCTGCTGGGCCGAGAACATCAGGCCGAAGACGCGTCCTTTGATATTGGCACTGGTCTTTTCGGCCAAAATGGCGTTGATCGACGGGTAGATGCCGGAGAAGAAGAGGCCGATGGCGAACTGGCTGGCGGCAAAGGCATACAAGGTGTCGGGGATGGCCTGGACGAAGAAGAAAATCCCGGCCAGGACCAGGGACAGGCGCAGGGCCTTGACGAAGCCGTGATGCTGGCCGAAACGCCCCCAGAGCGGGGCCGTAATGGCGCTGGAAAAGCCGCTCATCGAGAAGATGAGGCCCGAAATGAAGACCAGGTTGTCCAGGTCGCCGGCCAGATGAGAAATATACGTCGTCAAAATTGGCTGGACGATGAGGATGACGACCTGGACCAGGGCGGCACTGACCAGCATCAGGCGGATGACGGGAATCTTCCAGAGGCTGACCTTAGCTTCTTCGGCACCGGCAGCCGTGCTGTCCGCTCCAGGCGCCGTATCCACCGGCGGTTCTTTGATGAAGAAGACCAGGACGACGAAGTTGAGGAATAAGGCGCCGGCTGCCAGGAAGAAGGACATGCGCATGCCAAAGGCTTCGGCCAGGATGCCGCCGAAGAGGGGGCCGATGATGCCGCCTGCCGTCAGGGCGCCCTGCATGATGCCCAGGCAGATGCCCAGCTTCTTCGGCGGTGCATAGGTGGTCATGATAGCCAGTTCCATGGGCCACAGGCCGGAGGCGAAACCCTGGAACATACGCATGAAGGTCAGCTGCAGCGGCGATGTGACGATGCCGCCGAGGAAGTAGCTGATCGATAAGAGCAGGCTGGCGCGGATGGCCATGAGCCGTTTGCCCCGCCGGTCGGCCATGCGTCCCCAGATAGGGGCCATGACGGCGCTGACCAGGAAAGTCGATGAAAAGACGACGCCTGACCAGATATTGACCGAAGCGGCATCGACGCCCAGGTCCCGCGTCAGGTACATGGGCAGGAAAGGGATGAGCATAGTATAGCTTGAAGACATGAAGATGACATTGCAGGTTAGAATGGCCAAACAGAATTTCCAGTTCATATCGAATCACCTTTTTCGTGTTAATGGTTAACGTGCTAACTTCTTATTATACGCCGCCTTTTCGGTGATTACAACTTGTCATGACAGAACGGTAGCCTTATAATGAATATTATCTATGTTGGAAAGGAAGGAACCTGAATTGGCCATTTATCTTGTAAAGCGCCTGCTCGGCGCCTGTGTTGTCTTATGGGCAATCATTACGATTACCTTTGGCCTCATGCATGCCATTCCCGGCGGCCCGTTTACGCAGGAAAAGAAGCTGCCGCCAGCCGTCATGGCAACCGTCGAAGCCCGCTATCACCTTGACGAACCCTTATGGTCCCAGTATGTCGATTATGTCCGCCATGCGGCCGTCCTCGATTTGGGGCCGTCTTATAAGTATCCCGGCAAGACCGTCAACGATATCATTGCCGAAACCTTTCCCGTGTCGGCCCAGCTGGGGATCATCAGCCTCCTGCTGGCCATCGGCACGGGCGTACTGGCCGGCATGGCCGCGGCCTGGTATAAGAATACCTGGGCAGACTATGTGATGATGATCGGCGCGACCTTAGGTGTCTCTGTGCCCAGCTTCATCCTGGCAGCGGTCCTCATCCAGCTCTTCGCCTTTACCTGGCCCATCCTGCCTGCCGCTTTGTGGAAAGGCCCGGCTTACGTCATCCTGCCGGCCCTGGCCCTGGCAGCCCAGCCGACGGCTTTCATCATGCGCCTGACCCGGTCGAGCCTGCTCGATGCGTTAGGCCAGGACTATATCCGTACGGCCCGGTCGCGGGGCATCGGCACGCGCTCTCTCATCTGCCGCCATGCCCTTCGCAACGCCCTGCTGCCGGTCGTCAGCTATATCGGGCCTTTGGCGGCGGCCCTCTTGACGGGGAGCTTCATCGTCGAGACGATTTTTGCCATTCCCGGCCTGGGCCGTCACTTCGTCACCAGTATTTATAACCGTGACTATACGGTCATCCTGGGCATTACGATTTTTTACAGTTTTCTCATCATGATGATGAATCTGCTCATCGATGTCATTTATCCGCTCCTGGATCCGCGGATTACCATGGATGGAAAGAAGGAGGGATGATGATGGATTTTACACCGCTTACCGCTGCCGACCGGACCGAACCGTATGTGCCGCCGCAGACCCTGCGCGACCGGGGATGGCGGCAGATGAAGAAGAACCGCCTGGCCTTATGGGGGCTGGCTATCGTCGTCGTCATGAGCATCCTGGCCATTGCCGGGCCCTGGCTGGCTCCGTACACCTATGCGGACCAGGATTTGACGGCGGCCAATGCCTGGCCGTCAGCCGCCCATTGGTTCGGCACGGATTCCCTGGGCCGGGATCTCCTGGTCCGCGTCCTCTACGGCGCCCGCATTTCCCTTTCCATCGGCCTCGTGGCCAGCTTGATCAATGTCTTCATCGGCGTCATTTACGGCGGCATCGCCGGCCTCGTCGGCGGCCGGACGGACCAGGTCATGATGCACATCGTCGATATTCTCTATTCGATTCCCATGCTGCTCTATGTCATTTTGCTCATGGTCGTCTTTAAACCGGGCCTGCTCAATATCTACCTGGCCCTGGGCATTGCCTACTGGCTCAACATGGCCCGCATCGTCCGCGGCCAGATCCTCAGCCTGAAGCAGCAGGAATACGTCATGGCTGCCCGCTCCTGCGGGACGTCGACGTGGCACATCCTCTGCCGTCACATGATTCCCAACTGCGTCGGGCCGATCATCGTCACCCTGACCTTATCCATTCCCGATGCTATCTTCACGGAAGCCTTCTTGAGCTTCATCGGTCTCGGCGTCTCGGCGCCGATGGCCAGCTGGGGCGTTTTGGCTTCGGAAGGCATCAACAGTATGCGCTCCTTCCCGTTCCAGCTCGTCTTTCCGGCCCTGGCCCTGTGCATCACCATGCTGGGCTTCATGTTCCTCGGCGACGGCCTGCGCGACGCCCTGGATCCGCAGAATCAGAAGGAGGGACGCTGATGCAAGCTTTATTAGATGTTCGTCATTTGACTATTTCTTTCCATACCTACCGCGGCCTGCTGGAAGCCGTCCACGATGTGTCCCTGACCGTCAATCCCGGCGAAACCGTCGGCATCGTCGGCGAATCGGGCTGCGGTAAATCCGTCACGTCCCAGGCGGCTATGAAACTGCTGCCGTCGGAAGCGACGGTCTATACCGCTGGCCAGATCCTCTGGGACGGCCGCGATGTCATCCCCTTGTCGGAACAGCAGATGAACCGCCTGCGCGGCCGCGATATGGCCATGATTTTCCAGGACCCGATGACCTCGCTCAATCCCGTCCTGACCATCGGCGACCAGCTCTGCGAGGGCATTGCCCTGCACCAGCACCTGGGGCATAAAGCCTGTGAAGCCAAGGCCTTGGAACTGCTCAAAGAGGTCGGCCTGACGTCGCCGGAAAAACGGCTCCACCAATATCCTCATGAATTATCGGGCGGCATGCGCCAGCGCTGTCTCATCGCCATGGCCCTGTCCTGTTCGCCGCGTCTCCTCTTTGCCGACGAACCGACGACGGCCCTCGATGTGACGACGGAAGCCCAGGTCCTGGACGTCCTCAAGCGCCTCCAGGCCGAATTGGGCATGGCCGTCGTCCTCATTTCGCATAATCTCGGCGTTATCGCCCAGATGTGCCGCCGTATCTATGTCATGTATGCCGGCGTCATCGTTGAAGAGGGGACGGCAGACGATATTTTTTACCATCCTGTCCATCCCTATACGAAGGGGCTCCTGGCATCCCTGCCGGACCCGGCCCGGAAAGATAAAGCCCTGACGGGGATTCCCGGCCAGGCACCGGACTTATTCCACATGCCCCAGGGCTGCCGTTTCTATCCGCGCTGTCCTCGGGCCATGAAGGCCTGCATGGAAGCCGCTCCGCCGCGGGTGGAAACGGGACCGGGCCATTACTACCGGTGCTGGCTGTCCCAGGCCGCAGCGGCAAAGGAGGCATTGCCATGACGCTCATTGAAGCAAAGCATATCAGCAAGGATTTCGTCGTCCAGCGGGACTGGCTGGGGCGGCCGAAGAAAGTCCTGACGGCTGTCCACGACTTGTCCCTGACCATCGGCGAAGGCGAAACGGTCGGCCTCGTCGGCGAATCGGGCTGTGGGAAATCGACCTTTGCCCGGACCCTGCTTGGATTATACCCGAAGACGGGCGGGACGATTTATTATAAAGGGAAAGAGGTTTCTCAGGCTGCTGTCAGCCGCGACTATCGCCGCCATGTCCAGATGATATTCCAGGACCCTTATGCGTCCCTGGACCCGCGCATGACCGTCGAAGACATCATCAGCGAGCCCCTGCGCAATTATCGTCTCTGCTCCGACGACAGCCAGCGGCGCCAGCGTGTGGCGTCCTTACTGGAACAGGTCGATATGCGGCCTGAAGCGGCCCAGCGCTATCCCCACGAATTCAGCGGCGGCCAGCGCCAGCGCATCGGTATCGCCCGGGCCCTGGCCGTCGATCCGGAATGTGTCTTCTGCGATGAACCCATTTCGGCCCTCGACGTGTCCGTCCAGGTCCAGATCGTCAATATGATGCAGCGCCTGCAGCAGGAACGGGGCCTGTCCTATCTGTTCATCGCCCACGACCTGGCCATGGTCCATCACATGAGCCGCCGCATGGGGGTCATGTACTTGGGCCGCCTCGTAGAACTGGGGCCGGGCGATGCCGTCTTCCACGACCCGCTCCATCCGTATACGCAGATGCTCATCGCTTCCGTGCCCCGTCCGGACCCGCATTACCGGCGCCGGACCATCGTCTGCGGCGAAGTGCCGAGCCCCCTCAATCTGCCCAGGGGCTGTGTCTTCCATCCGCGCTGCCCCTATGCCGATGAAGTCTGCCGCATCGACGTACCCCATTTCCGGCAGGTTGCGGACGACCGCTTCGTCGCCTGTCATCACGCGAGAGGAGGCCGATGATGAAAAAGTTATGCTTACTCCTGACCTGTCTGCTGACGGCCGTCCTCTTTAGCGGCTGCGGCGTCCAGCATCCCGATACGGTCAGCTATGTCCTGGAAGCGGAACCGTCGCGGCTGGATCCGGCCATGACGACGGCCCTCGTCGAAAGCAATGTGGAATTACAGATTTTTGAAGGCCTGACCCGCCTCGACGATGACGATGTGCCTCAGCCGGCCCTGGCCGAAAGCTGGGACATTTCGCCAGATGGCAAGACCTATACCTTCCACCTGCGGCCGGGCATCGAATGGAGCGATGGTACGCCGGTTACGGCAGGCGACCTGGAATACGCCTGGAAGCGCGTCGTCGATCCCGATGTGGCTTCGGAAAATGCCTATATGCTCTTTTGTATCGACAAGGCCGAAGACTATTTCAATAAGAAAGCCTCAGCCGATGAAGTCGGCGTCAAAGCCGTCGATGACCAGACCCTGGTCGTCCGTCTGAAAGCGCCGACGCCGTATTTCCTCAACCTGACGGCCTTCCATTGTTATTATCCCGTGCCGCGCAAGCTCGTCGAAGCCAAGCCCGATACGTGGGCTGCCGATGCGGATGGCATGATCTGCAATGGTCCCTATAAAATCGTATCCTGGAATCATTCCAGCGAAATCAAACTGGTCAAGAACGACCGCTATTGGGATGCCGGCTCAGTCATCCTGGACCACCTCGATTTTCCCATCAGCGATTCCCAGGCGACGCGCCTGACCCTGGTCGAAAGCAATCAGGCCAATATGACCGTCGAACCGCCGCCGGCCGACCAGGAACGGCTGGAACAGATGGGCCTCTATAAGATTGCCCCCTATCTCGGTGCCTATTACTACGTCTTCAACGTCCAGAAGAAGCCCTTTGACGACGTCCGCATCCGCAAGGCCTTTGCCCTGGCCGTCCAGCGCCAAGGCTTGATGAAGTACATCGTCCGCGGCGAAAAGGAAGCGGCCTATGCCTGGGTCCCGCCGGGACTGAAGGACAAGGCGACGGGCCGCGATTTCCGCGAAGAAGGGGGGAACCTCATCGCCGAGGACCCGGCCAAGGCCCGCCAGCTCCTGAAGGAAGCCGGTTACGACGACCAGCATCCCCTGCCGGAAGTGACGCTCCTCTTCAATACCAATGAAATGCACAAAGCCGTAGCCGAAGCCCTGCAGGCCATGTGGAAAGAAAATCTCGGCGTCGACGTCAGCCTTACCAACCAGGAATCGAAGGTCTTCATGGCTACCCGTGCCCAAGGCGATTATCAGCTGGCCCGGGCATCGTGGATCGCCGATTACATCGATCCCATGACCTTCCTCGACGTCTTTGCCGATGAAGAAAATGACGCCCAGTATCATAACCCGGCGTATAATGAATTGATTGCCAGAGCCAAGGCCAGCAACGACGAAAGACAGCGCATGGCTTATCTGCATGAAGCGGAACAGATGCTCTTCGACGACTGCGTCATCATTCCCTTGTATTACACGACCCAGCCCTATGTGGCCCAGCCCTACATCAAAGGTTATCACTGGTCGCCGCTGGGACTGGTCGACTTCAAGAAAGCCTATATCGATGAAACAGAAAGGAAGTAGCCTTATGGAGTATACCTATGCAGCCCCTTTGCAGCCCGGCGATACCATCGCCGTCGTCGCCCCGTCTTCGGCCCTGGCTGGCGCCGATGTGACCCAGGGCCTCGCCTTTTTGCGGTCCCTCGGCTATGAATTGAAAATCGGGAAATCTGTATCGGCCTTTGACGGTTATCTGGCCGGTCCCGACAGGCTGCGGGCAGCGGATATCAACGAAGCCTTTGCCGACGACGCCGTCAAGGCCATCGTCTGCCTGCGCGGCGGCTATGGGGCGACGCGTATCCTGCCGCTTTTGAACTATGAGCTCATTGCAGCCCATCCCAAGCTGTTCGTCGGCTTCAGCGACATTACCGCCCTGCATACGGCTTTTCTCCAGCGCTGCGGCTTCTGTCCCATTCACGGGACGATGGTCATGTCCCTGGGCCGCGATGCTTCGGAATATACGAAAGAACAGTTCGCCTACGGCCTGCAGCATCCCTATGAAGCGCGGGAACTGCCGCTGCCGCCGGGCTGCCAGCCGGAAACGCTCGTACCCGGTGCCGTCACGGGACCGCTGGCCGGAGGCAATATGATGCTCCTGTCGGTAATGATGGGGACGCCTTATGCCATTGAGCCGCCGGAAGGCGCTATCCTCTGCCTGGAAGAAGTCGGGGAAGAGGCCTATGCCTTGGACCGGATGCTCTGCCAGTTCGAAGAATCGGGGCTCATCGACCGCGTTCAGGCCATCGCCTTCGGGGAATTCCACCATTGCGGCCCCGACGAAGGCAGCCGCTATGAGTGGACGGTGAAAGACGTACTCCAGGCCTATGCCAGGAAATGGAGCAAGCCGGCTGTCATGGGCCTGCCTTTTGGCCATGGCGCCGACAATGCCTGGCTGCCTCTGGGCCGGATGGCCGGCCTTGAAGCCCGCCTGGACGGAGTGCGCTTTACCTTACTTTAACTTGAATAGGAGAGGATTCCATGGAATATAAAGAATTGAAAGACCAGGCCTGCCGCTGCGTAGATGAATTGAAACCGGTCATCTATGGCATTGCCGATGATCTTCATGCTCATCCGGAAGTCGGCATGAAAGAAGTTTTTGCCTCATCGACGCTGAAGAAAATCCTCCATGACCACGGCTTTGCCATTGATAATCCCGTCGCCGATGCTTTCCCGACGGCTTTTCATGCTGTCTGTGGCAACGGCCCTTTTCAGATGGGCTTTTTAGCCGAATACGATGCCCTGCCGGAAATCGGCCACGGCTGCGGCCATAACCTCATCGCCGCCATGAGCATCGGCGCGGCCCTGGCCTTTGCCAAGGCCGCCGGTGACAAGGCGACGGTCCACGTCTACGGCTGTCCGGCTGAAGAAACGGTAGGCAGCAAGGTCTATATGAGTGAACACGGTGTCTTCGACGGCCTGGAAGCTGCCGTCATCGTCCATCCCGGCACGGATAAGACTTATATCGGCGGTACGTCCTATGCGACGCATCCCCTGCAGTTCACCTTCCACGGCAAGGCAGCCCACGTCGCCGATGCCAGCTACCACGGTGTCAATGCCCTCGATGCCCTCGTCGATTTCTATGGCCGCCTGAAGGACTATGAAAAGACCTTGACCGAACGCCATATCATCGGGGCTATCATCACCGAAGGCGGTGCGGCACCGAATATCGTCCCCGACCGGGCCGTCCTCAAAGCGACCATCCGGGCCCTGAAGGTGGAATACCTGGAAGAAAAGATGCTGCCGGACATAAAAAAAATCGCCCGTGACGTCGCTGACGCACACGGAGCGGAAGTGGAAATGGTCCATTATGAACCACTCTATAAGAATATGATCAATGACCCCAAGATGGACGTCTACTTTGCCGACGCCTTCAATCAGCTCTATGAAGAATTCGGCGTCCGCGACGACGACTATGCCGAAGGCTCGACGGACGTCGGCAATGTCAGCCAGGTCACGCGGGTCAGCCAGCCGGAGATCTGTATCGGCTACGACATCAATGCCCATACAAAAGAATTTGCCCAAGCCGCGGATAGCGACCTGGGCAAGATGCAGGCATTGACGGGCGCCAAGGCCATGGCCATGGTCGCCCTCGATGTCATGGGAGAGAAATACTGATTATTTCGTGCAGGTGAGGATAGCCTGTTCCAGGATGTCGAGACCGGCATCGAGCTGGGCGTCGGTGACGACGAGAGGGCAGAGGAAGCGGATGACGTTGTCGTAAATGCCGCAGTTTTCCATGATCAGGCCGTGCTGGGCCGCTTCTTTGATGACGGCCGTGACCAATTCCGGATAGGGTTCCTTGCTGGCCTTGTCGTGGACGAATTCCAGGCCGAGCATGGCCCCTAAGCCGCGGTAGTCGCCGATGACGTCGTATTTCTGTTTCCACTGTTCATAGCGGGCGCAGACTTTCTGGCCGATTTCCAGGGCCCGGTCTGCCAAATGATCCCGTTCCATGATTTCAATGACTTTCAAGGCCGAAGCACAGGCCAGGGCGTTGCCGCCGAAGGTACCGCCGATGACGCCGGCCGGAACGGATTCCATGATTTCTTCACGGGCAATGACAGCGCCGAGGGGGACCCCGCCGCCGATGGATTTGGCCGTGGCGATGATGTCCGGCGGGCAGCCGGCTTCTTTCCAGTATTCTGTCGCTAACATGCGGCCCGTGCGGCACCAGCCGGTCTGGACTTCGTCGGCGATGAGCAGGATGCCGTTGTCGTCGCAGACTTTGCGCAGGGCTTTGATCCAGGGGATGGGAGCCGGGATGAAGCCGCCTTCGCCCTGGAGCGGTTCGACGACGATGGCGGCGACGTATTCAGCCGGAGAGGAATACATGAAGACTTCCTTCAGGGAATTCATGTAGAATTCCAGGGCTTCGTCGTCGCTCATGCCTGCCGGTTTGCGGTAGAGATAGGGGAATTCGGCGCGGTATACGCCGTCCGGGAAGGGGCCCATGCCGCGGGCATAGGCTTTTTTGGCCGTCATGGCCATGGTCATGAGCGTGCGGCCGTGGAAGGCGCCGGAGAAGACGATGATGTTCGGCCGTTTCGTATAGGCCTTGGCAACTTTGACGGCATTTTCATCGGCTTCAGCGCCGCTGTTGACGAAGAAGGAGCGTTTCTTATCGCCTTTGACCGGCGCGATGGCGTTGAGTTTTTCTGCCAGGGCGACGTAGCCTTCATGGGTGACGATATTGGCCATGGCATGGAAATACTTGCCGGCCTGTTCCTGGACGGCTTTGACGACTTCCGGTTGGGAATAGCCGATATTCAAGACGCCGACACCGCCGACCCAGTCGAGGAAATAGTTGCCGTCCACGTCTTCGAACATGGCTCCTTCACCGCGCTGGATGACGGTCGGATAAATGGTGCCGATGGCATCCGGGATGGCCTGACGGCGGCGGGCCAATACGGCGGCCGCTTTCGGGCCAGGGACGGTCTGGGTCACGATTTTCGGTAATTCATCTTTTAACATAATGTCTCCCCCTTATCAATGCAAGATACAAAGCCTTGATGAGTTCTTTATGAAAGGTTTTGTATGGATAAATTTAAATGATACGTTTATTATACGTTTTAGCCTTAAAAACAACAATAAGCCGGGAAACCAAAGTTAAAAATATGATATTGTGCTGACGACACAAAAGGAGCGGGCGAACGATGTCTCTATCCATCTATCAACTTTACAAGCAAGATGAAAACAAATATAAGTTAAATCTCCTGGCCGGACGACAGGGCCTGAGTCACGATGTGGCCTGGGTGCAGGTCATGGAAGATGCAGACTACGGTTCTTTTCTGCGTCCCCATGCCCTCATCTTCACGACAGGACTGGCCAGTCACGGCGATCCGCACTGGCTGGAAGGCTTCGTCGAATCCCTGCTGGATGCGGATGCATCCGGCCTCGTCGTCAACACCGGGAAGTATCTCTTCGCTTCGGATATTACAGCCGCCTTGAAGGCCCGCTGCGAGGAAGCTGCTTTTCCTTTGTTCACCATGCCCTGGGAAGTGCGGCTGGCCGACATTACCCAGTCTTTTTTATCGTCCCTGTTCCTGATGAATCGCGAAGAGTACCGGGCCATTACGGCCTGGAAGGAATTCCTCTTTGGCGTCCGGGGCTCGTCGGTCCTGAGTGAACTGGCCCTGACCGGGTGGAAAGAAGAAGGGCCTTATACGGCCCTCGTCCTGTCCGGTCCCGATGCCGATGCGTCTTTGTTGGCAGACAGCAAATCTTTTCTCAATCACCTGGGGCTGCCTTATTTTATATTTCCTTATAAGGATACGCTGGTCCTGCTCTTAAAGGGCGGATTGCCGGCAGACCTCGTTTCCTGGCTTAAAGCACATGACCGGCTGATGACGGGACAGGGACTGACCGCACCGGTGTTGAAGCAGTTGCCGGACAGCTGCCGTCAGGGCCAGCAGGCACTGGTCTGGGCCCGCCTCCATCATCGGTCCTGGTGCTATTTCGGGGCCCTCGGTGCCTATGCGCTCTTCTTTTCCCAGCCCGATGACCAGGTGCTGCGTGTCCTGCACGATCGGGCCCTGGGAGACTTGCTGGCCTACGATGAAGCCCATCAGTCCAGCCTGTATGCGACGCTGGAAGCCTATCTCTGCCACGATGGCAGCCTGAAGGGGACGGCGGCCCAGTTGTATACCCATCGCAATACCGTAGCCTATCGCATCCACAAGGCAGAAAAGCTCATCCCTTATGACCTGAACGACTGGGAACAGCGCTTTACGGTCTTCCTGGCCTGCCATATCCATCGTTATTTTGAAATTTTAGAAATTAGTAGTTGACTTTTTGCAAGATAAATGCTATTATATAAAAACCAGCTGTACTGAGACGGACGAAAGAAACTACAGGTTTTGTTTTGTTGTGTCTGTATGAGTTCGCATAGCGAACTGGCACTGATTGAATTCAAAAAAAGTTCAAATCAGGGCTTGACAGACTTCTCGGAGTTTGGTAAGATATACAAGCCGTCGCCACCCGGTGATGACAACGATGACCTTTGAAAACTGAACAATGAACTGAA
>CABMPA010000043.1 GCA_902388315.1 uncultured Megasphaera sp.
ATGCTGGTCATCGCCGATGAAGAAAAAGCCTGCTGCATCGCCGGCATCATGGGCGGCATGGATTCGGAAGTCACAGACCAGACGACGACAGTCATCCTCGAATGTGCTTCCTTCAAAGGCTCCAACATCCGCCACACGGGCCGTATGCTCGGCCTGCGCTCGGAAGCTTCGGGCCGTTTTGAACGGGGCCTCGATTCGGACAGCTGCATCAATTCCATCGACCGCTGCGCCCAGCTCCTTCAGGAAATGGGCGCCTGCGACGTAGCCAAGGGCGTCGTCGACGTCTATCCGAAACCGGCAGCTACGACGCACATCGCCTTCACGGCAGCTCAGGTCAACAAATTCCTGGGTACGGAAATCGCCGAAGCCGATATGGTCCATATCCTGGAAACACTGCAGTTCGGTATCGAAAAAGACGGGGAAACCTTGACGGCTGTCGTCCCCAGCTATCGCGGCGACTGCACGGAAATGCCCGATATCGCTGAAGAAGTAGCCCGCGTCTACGGCTATGAAAACATTCCCTCGACGCGCCCGGCCGCTCCTATTTCCAAAGGCGAAGCCGGCTTCCATCACGATGTGGGCGAAAAGATTTCGTCCATCCTCAGCAGCAGCGGCCTCAATGAAACGGTCACGTTCAGCTTCATGCATCCGGACCAGCTGAAGAAGCTCCTCTTTAAAGATGGCGATCCGGTATACAATGCCGTGCCAATCCTCAACCCGATTACGGAAGACTTCCCGCTCATGCGGACGACGCTCATCCCGACGCTGATGGATGTCCTGGTCCGCAACCAGGCTGTCAAGAATCCGTCTGTCGGTATCTATGAAATCGCGCCGGTCTATCGGCCGAAACAGCTGCCGCTTACGGAACTGCCGGAACAGGAATTCTACGTCGCCGGTCTCCTCTATGGCCAGCGTATGGCTGCTGAATGGCCGTCAAAAGCGGAAAACTACGATTTCTATGATGTCAAGGGCCTCGTCGAAGCCGTCCTTCAGGGACTGGGCATCCAGGCCGACCTGGAAGTTTCCGACTGGGCACCGCTCCATCCGGGCAAAGCCGCCCGCTACGTCAAAGACGGCAAAGTCCTCTGCGACTTCGGTGAACTCCATCCTAAAGCCGTCGACAATTACGACGTCGCCGGCCCGGTCTATGTCTTTGAAATGCATATGGACGCTATCCTGCCTTTAGTCAATCTCCTGCCGGATTACCACAAAGTCGCCAAGTTCCCGGCTTCGAGCCGTGACCTGGCCTTCCTGGCACCGCTGGCTACGGCCAATGCCGATATCGTCGATGTCATCAAAGAAGACGGCGGCGACAACCTGGAAGCCGTCCACCTCTTCGACATGTATACGGGCAAACAGGTACCGCAGGGCTATAAGAGCCTGGCTTATTCCCTGGTCTTCCGTTCGGCAGAAGGGACCCTGACCGATGCCGACATCCAGGCCCCGGTCGATGCCATCGTCAAGGACCTGAAAGAAAAATTCAGCTGCGAATTGCGGTAGGGAATGATTCGTTTGTAGTACAGCGTTTTTAGTTTGTAGAAAATGGCTTTTCATTTTCAACCATTCCACTACGAACTGCAAACTGCAAACTGCAAACTCAAAAAGGCGCTGTCTTTATGCGACAGCGCCTTTACCCATATTGTAAAAAAAGTAAAGTTGTGGTATGATGTAGAGCGTAATATGGTATTTTAGAGATATTCAGGGCTCTACCGGCCCATAAGGAGGACATACTTAGAATGAACGTAACAGTAAATGAAGTAGACCAGCACAAAGTAACCCTGCACATCGAAGTGCCCGCTAAAGACGCTTCCAAACAGGCTGCAGCCGCTTGCAAGAATTTGGCAAGCCGTGTCAATATCCCTGGCTTCCGTAAAGGGAAAGCACCGCGCATGGTACTGGAAAGCTTCTTGGGCAAAGATGCTGTCAAACAGGAAGTTTTTGAAGCTATTGCCAATAAAGCCTACAGCGACGCCCTCGATCAGGAAGGCATCGTTCCTGTAACTGAACCGGAATTGAACGTCATTACCGACGAAAAAGGCAAGGATGTCGTATTTGAAGCTACGGTCACGAAAAAACCGGAAGTCAAACTTGGCGAATACAAGGGCATTACCGTTGCTAAAGATAAAGTCGACGTAACCGACGAAGACGTTTCCAAAGAATTGGTTAACCTCCAGAAACAGCATGCGAAACTCGTCGTAGCTCCGGAAGGCACGGAAATCGCAAAAGATGATTTCGCTGTCATCGATTTCAAAGGCACTGTCGACGGCGTCGCATTCGAAGGCGGCGAAGGCAAATCCTATCCGCTCCAGATTGGCTCCGGCAGCTTCATTCCGGGCTTTGAAGATCAGCTCATCGGCTGCAAAGCTGGCGACGAAAAAGACGTCAAAGTCACGTTCCCGGAAGATTACTTTGAAAAATCCCTGGCTGGCAAAGAAGCTGTCTTCGCCGTTAAAGTCAACGACGTAAAACGCAGCGAACTCCCGGCCATCGACGATGAATTCGCTAAAGAAGCCGGCAAATTCGACAGCGTTGACGACCTCAAAGCAGACATCCGCAAACGCCTCGAATCGAAAGCTTCCTTCCAGGCTTTGGAAAAATTCAACTCTGAAGTCCTGAAGACGGCTGTCAACAACGCAGAAGTCGATATCCCGCAGGTCATGATCGACGACAAAATCGACCAGATGATCGAAGAACTGGCCATGAAACTGGAAACACAGCGCATGAGCCTCGACGATTATCTCAAATACATGAACCAGGATATGGACAAACTCAAAGAACATTACGCTGAACCGGCTAAGGACAACGTAAAAATGGACCTCGTTCTCGAAGCTATCGCTAAAGCTGAAAACATCGAAGTCAAAGACATCGATCTCCAGGCTGAAATCATCACGATGGCCCAGAACTTCGGCGCAGACCCGAAAGAAGTCTACAAGATTATTTTGAAAGAACATCGCGTTCCCATGCTTGTACAGTCTGTCGGCCGTAAAAAAGCAGCAAGCTTCATTCTCAAGAATGCCGTCGACCCGAACGAAGACAAGAAAGAAGAAGCTAAGGCTGAAGAAGTTAAGGCTGAAGACTAATCCCGGAAACGCATTCTCCGGAGGTGTTAGTTTTGACAAATATGTATGTACCGATCGTCGTCGAACAGACGGCGCAAGGTGAACGGAGCTATGATATTTATTCCCGCCTGCTGAAAGACCGCATCGTCTTCCTCGGCGGCCCCATCGATGATGCCGTTGCCAACAGTATCATCGCCCAGCTCCTTTTCCTGGAAGCAGAAAATCCTGACAAGGATATCCATTTATATATCAACAGCCCTGGCGGCGTCGTCACGGCAGGCATGGCTATCTATGATACCATGCAGTACATCAAGCCGGACGTTTCGACGATTTGTGTCGGTTCCGCTGCCAGTATGGCGTCGGTACTCCTGACGGCCGGTGCCAAGGGCAAACGCTTTGCCCTGCCGCACTCTCAGGTCATGATTCACCAGCCCCTCGGCGGTGTCCAGGGACAGGCCACGGAAATCGAAATCCATGCCCGCGAAATCCTGCGCATGCGCAAGGAATTGAACGGTATCTTGTCTAAACATACAGGACAGCCCATTGACGTCATCCAGAAGGATACGGAACGGGATAATTTCATGACGGCTGAAGAAGCTAAAGCATACGGCCTCATCGATGAAATCCTGACCCGTCCGCTGCCGGATGAAACGAAATAGGACAGGAGGAAGACAAGATGAACGATAGGAATGATGAACCGCGTTGCAGTTTCTGCGGCCGGCCGCAGAGTGAAGTACAGAAACTCATTGCCGGCCCGGGCGTTTACATCTGCGACGAATGTGTTGCCGTAGCGCAGCATATCATGGAAGAAGAAAAGGCAGAAGAAACGCCGGACTTTCAGTTGAAAGACCTGCCGACACCACATGAAATCAAGGCAACCCTTGATGAGTACGTCATCGGCCAGGAAGCTGCCAAAAAGACTCTTTCCGTCGCAGTGTACAACCACTACAAGCGGCTCCAGACCAATTTCAATGCCTCTGATGATGACGTAGAGCTCCAGAAATCGAACATCGTCATGGTCGGCCCGACTGGGAGCGGCAAGACCCTCCTGGCCCAGACCCTGGCGCGCCTCCTCGATGTGCCCTTTGCCATCGCCGATGCGACGAGCCTGACCGAAGCCGGCTATGTCGGTGAAGATGTCGAAAACTGCCTGCTCAAGCTCATTCAGGCGGCTGATTACGATATTGCCAAAGCTGAACGGGGCATCGTCTATATCGACGAAATCGATAAGATTGCCCGCAAGTCGGAAAATCCGTCCATTACCCGTGACGTTTCCGGCGAAGGGGTTCAGCAGGCCCTTTTGAAGATCCTCGAAGGTACTGTTGCCGGCGTTCCGCCACAGGGCGGCCGCAAGCATCCTCATCAGGAAATGCTCCAGATCGACACGACGAACATCCTGTTCATCTGCGGCGGTGCTTTTGATGGTATCGACAAGACCATCCTCAACCGCACGACCGATAAGAATATGGGCTTTGGTGCGGACATCCACTCCAAGTCCGAACATTCTATGGAATCGCTCCTCAAGGAAATCATCCCGACGGACCTCCAGAAATTCGGCCTGATACCGGAATTGATTGGCCGCCTGCCTGTCTTGGTTACCCTCAATCCTCTCGATGAAGATGCGATGGTACACATCCTGACAGAACCGAAGAACGCCCTGGTCAAACAGTATCAGAAGATGCTGTCCATGGATGACGTAGATCTCGAATTTACGCCAGACGCTCTCCAGGCGATTGCCAAGGAAGCGCTGCGGCGCAATACCGGTGCCCGCGGGCTTCGCTCCATCATCGAACGGATTATGCTCGATGTCATGTTTGATGTACCGAGCCGTGAAGATGTCACGAAGTGCATCGTTACGGAAAAATGCGTCAAAGAAGGCGCTGAGCCCGACCTCGTATTGAAAGAGGAAAAATGATATAATGTACAATAAAACTCATTTCTTGAACCGGAAATGAGTTTTATTTTTCCATAGAAGAAGGTGAAACGTATGAACGAAAACGTTGTTATTGATGAACAAGATATCCTGGCACTGCCTTTTGTCCCGCTCCGGGGCATCGTCGTTTATCCGAAACTGGTCAGCCACATCGATATCGGCCGCGATATGTCCCTGGCTGCCGTCGATTATGCCATGGAACACGACCGCCAGCTCCTGGTAGCTACCCAGGTCGATGAAAATGAAGATAATCCGGGCTTTGATGATGTCTATACCATCGGCTGCCTGGTCAAAATCGAACAGCTCCTGCGCATGCCTGGCGGCCTGGTACGCATCCTGGTCAATGGGGTTTCCCGTGTCCGCATGCAGGGCTTTTCCCAGAAGGCCGATTACCTCGAAGGGGCTGCTGTCAAAGTGGCCGAAATCAGCCGCAATGAAGTCGAAGAAGAAGCTCTGCGCCGGGTCGTCCTCAAGCGCCTCCTCGATTGGCTTGGCAACCTCCGCGATGGCGAAGAAGCCAGTGAAAATGCCAAGAATATTGATGAACCGGGTGTCCTGGCCGACTTTGCTGCTTCCCAGCTGCCCCTGCGGATCGTCATCCGTCAGCAGCTCCTGGAAACGGCCGATGTCGAAGCGCGCCTGCGCCGCATTGCGTCTCTCTTGGATACGGAAGTCGATATTGCCAACCTGGAATCGAAACTGAACATGGAAGTCCGCGGCAAGATGGACCAGCAGCAGAAAGAATATTACCTGCGCGAAAAAATCAAGGCCATCCATGAAGAATTAGGCGATAAAGTCGATAAGGACACAGAAGTGCAGGAACTTCGCGATAAAATCAAGAAGATGAAACTCGACGAAGATATCGAAAAAGCCCTGCTCAAGGAAGTGGACCGCCTCGATTCCATGCCGCCCATGATGGCTGAATCGGCCATCATCCGCACCTATCTCGACTGGGCCATGGCCCTTCCCTGGAAAAAGGAAACCAAGGACCGGCTGGACCTCAATGAAGCGCAGCGCGTCCTCGATGAAGACCATTATGGCCTGAAGAAAGTCAAGGACCGCATCATCGAATATTTAGCCGTCAAACAGCTGACGCACAGCCTGAAAGGACCGATCCTCTGCTTCGTCGGGCCTCCGGGAACGGGCAAGACGAGTATTGCCAAGTCCATTGCGCGGGCCATGAACCGCAAGTACGTCCGCGTATCCCTGGGCGGCGTCCGCGATGAAGCGGAAATCCGCGGCCATCGCCGGACTTACATCGGCGCCCTGCCGGGCCGCATCCTGGCCGGCATGAAACAAGCCGGTGTCAAGAATCCGGTCTTCCTCCTCGATGAAATCGACAAGATGACCTCCGACATGCGCGGCGACCCGTCGTCGGCCCTGCTGGAAGTCCTCGACCCGGAACAGAACAATACTTTCAGCGATCACTTCCTGGAACTGCCTTTCGACTTGTCGAAGGTTTTCTGGATTACGACGGCGAATGTCCTCGGCGATATTCCCCGTCCGCTCATGGACCGTATGGAAATCATCGACTTCACCAGCTATACGGAAGAAGAAAAAGTCCAGATCGCCAAACGTTATCTGGTACCCAAGCAGATCAAAGAAAATGGCCTCAAACCGAGTCAGGCCAAGTTCTCCGATGCTGTCCTGCGCCGCATCATCGAAGGCTATACGCGCGAATCCGGCGTCCGCAGCCTGGAAAAGACCATCGGCACAGTCTGCCGCCGTATCGGCAAGTCCTTGCTCATGAATGATGAAGTGCCGCTCAGCGTCTCCGTCAAGAACCTGGAAAAACTGCTCGGCCCCGTCAAATTCCTGCCGGAAACGGTCCACAAAGAGGATGAAGTCGGCATCGTTACCGGCATGGCCTGGACCCAGGTCGGCGGCGAAGTCCTGGAAACGGAAGCCGTTGCCGTCAAGGGCAAGGGGCGGCTGCTGCTCACGGGCCAGCTCGGCGATGTCATGAAGGAATCGGCGGAAGCCGGCGTGACTTATGTCCGCAGCCGGGCCGATGTCCTGGGCATTGACGCCGATTTCTATGCCAATATGGACTTGCACATCCATCTGCCCGAAGGGGCCATCCCTAAAGACGGCCCGTCGGCAGGCATCACCATGGCCACGGCCATTACGTCGGCCCTGACCGGTAAAGCCGTCCGCCACGATGTGGCCATGACCGGCGAAATTACCCTGCGCGGGACCGTCCTGCCCGTAGGCGGCATCAAGGAAAAGGTCATCGCAGCTCATCGGGCCGGCATCAAGAAGATCCTCCTGCCGGAAGAAAACAAACGCGACATGGCCGAAGTGCCGCAGTCGGTCAAAGATGATGTCAAATTCGTCTTTGTCCATCATATGGATGAAGTGCTGGCTCAGGCACTGGTGAAGTCCTGATGGCTTCATACGACATCATCAAGGCGGCCTATGCCACGACGGCTGTCCGCCGCGACCAGTACCCCGAAGGCTCGGTACCGGAAGTCGCCTTCCTCGGCCGTTCCAACGTGGGTAAATCGAGTTTGATCAATTCCCTGTGCAACCACCGCGGCCTGGCCCGCGTCAGCGGCGCACCGGGGAAGACCCAGACCATCAACTACTTCAGCGCGGCCCTGCGGCGGCGCGACGAAGCAGAAGGGGAGCAGCGGCTGCCTTTCTATTTAGTCGATCTGCCAGGCTATGGCTTTGCCAGGACTGGCGGCAGGAACCGCGACATGTGGAGCGCCTTCATTGGCGAATACGTTACCCAGTCGCCGAACCTCTGCGTCCTCTGCCTGCTCGTCGACCTGCGCCACCCCGGCCTGGCCATTGACCAGCAGGCCTATGACTGGCTGGCCGGTGCCGGCGTACCCCTGCAGATCGTAGGGACCAAGGCCGATAAGCTCAAGGCCAATGAAAAGAACCGCAACTTGGCCCAACTCAATAAACTCTTTCCGTCAGACCGGCCGGCCCTGGCCTATTCATCGCTGAAACGCGACGGCTTCGGCCCCCTGGCCAAGAACCTCTTCGAACGGGTGCTGGCCGTCAGCAGGTAGCAGTCAGCAGTTAGCCGCTAGCCACTAGCTGCTAGCCGTCAGCGGTTAGCCCCTAACCACGAGCCACGAGCTGCTAGCCCCTAAAAAGGAGGCTGTCTTTTAAAGGCAGCCTCCTTTTTGTACCCACTGAGAACAATCTTTCTAGTTGGCTTCATTAAGCGAAAGTGGTATAATTAATTTGATTTATTCTCGGCCAGATAGGAGGTTGCATAATCATGGCGGTAGTTTCGATTGACAGTGATGCCGATTTTTCCGTGAAGGTCCTTCGCCAGCCGGGCATCGTCATCGCAGACTTCTGGGCCCCCTGGTGCGAGCCGTGCAAGATGGTTCATTCAGAAATCAGCCAGGCAGCCGCGAATTTTGGCGATGTTGTGAAAGTAGTGCGCATCAATGTCGATACGATGCGGGATATTGCCGAAAAATATGAAATCATGGCGGTTCCGACATTATTGTTCTTTAAGGGCGGTAAGCCACTCAAACGCATTATCGGCTATGCCTCGCAGGCGGAAATCAGCAAGTTCCTGGCATCTGTCGTAGCAGAAAACAAGGCTGCCGGTTTTGACAACAAAAATATTGGGATGATATAATTGAATTTAGAAACAAGAGGGACGGAACGACAGACATTGTCCATTGTCGTTCCAGTATATAACGAACAGCCGAACATTGAGAAGTTCTATGAAGAGGCGACAAAAGCCGCAGCGACACTCGATATGAACTATGAAATTATCTTTGTCGACGATGGTTCCAAAGATGCGACACCCCTCATCCTCAGCCGCCTGACCCAGCAGGATGAACACGTACGGGCTTTTATCCTGGCTCGTAATTTCGGCCATCAGCTGGCCATTACCTGCGGCATGGATCATGCCCTTGGCGACGCCGTGATCACCATGGATGGTGATTTGCAGCATCCGCCATCGATGATTCCCGAACTGGTCCAGAAGTGGCGTGAGGGCAATGACGTCGTTCAGACGATACGGGAATCTACGGATGATGCCGGTTTCCTCAAACGGATGACGTCGAAATGGTATTACCGTATACTGAATGGCGTATCCCCGGTCCACATCACACCGGGCGGATCCGATTTCCGCCTCATCGATAAAAGGGTCCTGGAGACATTCAGGCAGTTCCGCGAACACGACCGCTTTATCCGCGGCATGATCGGCGATATCGGTTACACCCAGACATTCATTCATTTCGTAGCGCCGAAGCGTTATGCCGGGAAGTCCAAGTTTTCTATGCGTAAGATGCTTCATTTTGCCTTGGACGGGATCATGGCTTATTCCAAGATTCCCCTGAGGATTTCCTTTTATGCCGGCATGCTGAGCGGCTTATTGAGCCTGCTCATGATTCTGCATGTCATTTACTGTAATATTGTGGGCGAAGCCGTGCAGGGCTGGACGACGACGATGATCGTCGACTGCCTGTTCAGCGGCCTGCAGCTTATTTTTATCGGTGTCATCGGAGAGTATATAGGACGTATATTTGAAGAGGTAAAGCATAGACCTCTGTATTGGCTGCGAGCTGAACTCGGTCAGCATAAAGACAGGTAGGACCGTTGCGTTGTATGGCCTTCGAGACAGAGAGGAGTATTTATGTGGAAAAAAATAAGTAAAGTTTGGATATTGGCCGCACTTTTTGTCTTTGCCGCACTGCCGGTACTGGCTGCTTCTCCACTGACGATCGGCAGCCGGGGCGATGAAGTCCGTTCCATTCAGCAGATTCTTCGCAATAAAGGGTATCGGGTCAACGTCAACGGTGTTTATACAAAAGATACGGCGCAGGCTGTATCGCAATACCAGAAAGATAAGAAAATCCAGGTCAGCGGCAAAGTCGGCGGCTGGACTTATTATCTCCTGACAGGCAACCGTTCCAAACTGCCTCCGAAGCCGGTCATGAGAAACGGGCAGGGTACCCGCTTCAATAACGGGGCTATCAGTAAATACCGCCACTTCAGCGGGGGCGATGCTTTCGGCAACAAGCTGGTCAGCTCAGCCTACCAGTATTTGGGTATCCCCTATGTATTCGGCGGGAATACGCCAGCTGAAGGGTTTGACTGCTCAGGCTTTACGAAATATGTCTTTTCCCATAATGGCATTAATCTGCCGCGCCTGGCTGATGAACAATATGAAGTCGGCCAGCGGGTCCGCCGGAGCGAACTCATGCCGGGCGACCTGGTCTTCTTCACGACGTATGAACCAGGCGTATCCCATACGGGCATCTATGTCGGCAACAACAATTTCATCAGTGCCACCAGCAGTGGGGGCATCCGCGTAGACAGTCTCGACAGCGGCTATTGGTCGCCGCGCTATGTCGGTGCTACACGGGTCCGGAGATAGGTAAACTGGCTAGGGAACAGTCGTCCTCTAGCCTTTCCTTATACAGCCGGTCTGTGAGATAGGAAAATTAACAAGAAAAGGTTGCCGAACAGGGGGAAATGAGCGTATAATTTTCCCATGTAGAAAGATATTTAGAGGGAGTGTTTACTATATGAAGTACATGACGGGTAATGAAATCCGCAAAGCTTATTTACAATTCTTCAAGAGCAAGGAGCATTTAATCCTGCACAGCTTTCCGCTCATTCCGGAAAACGACCCCAGTCTGCTCCTCATCGGCGCCGGCATGGCACCGCTCAAACCGTATTTCACGGGTAAGCTCGTACCACCGTCGTACCGCGTCACGACTAGCCAGAAGTGCATCCGCACCGACGATATCGACAACGTAGGCCGTACAGCCCGTCACCATACGTTTTTTGAAATGCTGGGCAATTTCTCGTTCGGCAATTATTTCAAGAAAGAAGCCATTTCCTGGGCCTGGGAATTCCTGACCAAGGTCTTGGAACTGGATACGGACAAACTGTATGTCACCATTTATCCCGATGATAAAGAAGCCTATGATTACTGGCATAATATGATCGGCCTGGCTGATGAACGGATCTTTAAATTCGACGATAACTTCTGGGAAATCGGCGAAGGCCCGTGCGGTCCGGACAGTGAAATCTTCTATGACCTCGGTCCGGAACGGGGCTGCGGCAAACCGACGTGTACCGTCGGCTGCGACTGCGACCGATATCTGGAAATCTGGAACCTCGTCTTTACCCAGTACAACCGCACGAAAGACGGCCAGTACGAACCCCTGGCCAAGAAGAACATCGATACGGGCTGCGGCCTGGAACGACTGGCTTCGGTCATCCAGCAGAAAGAATCGAATTTTGAAACGGACCTCATCTTCCCGATTATCGAAAAAGTCATCGCCATTTCCGGCGGCGATTACAGCAATCCCCGGCAGAAGATGGCCATGAAGGTCATTGCCGACCATATCCGTGCCATTACCTTCATGATTTCCGATGGCATCCTGCCGTCCAATGAAGGCCGCGGTTACGTCCTGCGCCGTATCCTGCGCCGTGCCGTCCGCTTCGGCCGCCTCCTGGGCATTAAGGACCTCTTCCTGGCAGGCCTTGTCGATACGGTCCTGGACATCCTCGGTGACGAATATCCGGAAACGCGGGAACACGAAGCGCTCATCAAACAGATCATCAATACCGAAGAAAAACAGTTCAGCGCTACCCTGGCACAGGGCATGGAACTGCTCAACGATATGATGGCCCATGTCGGGGACGACAAGGTCCTCACCGGGGCAGAAGTCTTCAAACTCTATGATACGTATGGCTTCCCGATGGAACTGACCGAAGAAATCGCTGGCGAACAGGGTTTCAAAGTCGATAAAGACGGCTTCCAGGAAGCGATGAAGGAACAGCAGGAACGGGCCCGCGCTGCCCATACCAAAGTTTCGGCTAAAGTAGCTACGCCGGATACGACGAAACTGGACCAGTCGAAGCTGGTCAATGACGAATCGGCTGTCAAAGCGACGATTGCCATGCTCGGCAAAGAGGGTGTTGAAATCAGCGAAGCCCATGATGGCCAGGAAGTGACGATCATCCTCGACGACAACCCCTTCCATGCCGAAGGCGGCGG
>CABMPA010000044.1 GCA_902388315.1 uncultured Megasphaera sp.
AGCGGGTGGGTTATATTTCGCAGGCTTCGCCTGCTCAACAGGGTAAACCGGCTACTAAAAAAAGACCGTGCATAATGGCAGAAACCATTATGCACGGTCTTTTTTTACGCCCCAAAGCGCTGTTCGGTGCGGTTGATGATTTCGTCCTGCAGGGCTTTGTCCAGATTATTGAAGTAGTCGCTGTAGCCGGCGACGCGGACGATGAGGTTTTCATATTGTTCCGGGTGGCGCTGGGCATCGAGGAGGGTTTCCCTGTCGACGACGTTGAACTGGATGTGATGGCCGTCCATGGTGAAGTACGACCGGACCAGGGCGGCCAGGCAGGCCAGGCCTTTCGGGCCGGCGACGACGGACGGCGTGAATTTCTGATTGAGCAGGGCGCCGCCAGTCTTGAGCTGTTCCAGTTTGGCACAAGACTTGATGACGGCTGTCGGCCCGTGAGTGTCGGCGCCTTTTTCCGGCGAAATACCATCAGGCAGGGGTATATGGGCCCGGCGGCCGTTAGGGCTGGCGCCCATGACCTGACCGAAGTAGACGTGACAGGTCGTCGGCAGGAATTCGACGACTGTCTTCGAGCCTTTCGGCGTCGGCCTGCCGGCAATGATTGCTTGCAGGGCCCGGTCGACGTCATGGAGGATAGCGTCGGCGTAGTCATCATCGTTACCGTACTTCGGCGTATGATGGAGGACGATGTCGAGCAAGGCGTCGTCGCCGTCGAAATCCCGGTCGCAGGCGGCGATGATGTCCCCCATGGTGAACCGCTGCTGTTCAAAGACCTGCTGTTTCAGCACGGCCAGGGAATCCGTAATGGTCGCAATGCCGACGCACTGGATATAGCTCGTGTTATAGCGGGCGCCGCCAGCATTGTAATCTTTTCCACTGGCGATGCAGTCGTCGGTGATGACCGACAGCAACGGTACGGGCATGTACTGCATGTAGAGCCGTTCGATGAGGTTATTGCCGGCGATTTTGACATCGACGACGTATTGCAGTTCTTTCAGGAAAGCCTGCCATACCTCGTCATACGACGCAAACTGCAGCGGGTCGCCGACGTCGATGCCCGCCTTTTCCCCGGTATAGGCATCGTAACCGCGGTGCAGGGCCAGCTCCAGGACCTTGGGGATATTGAGGTAGCCCGTCAGGACATAGGCTTCTTTCCCAGCCGTCCCGGCTTCGACGCAGCCGCTGGCAATGCCGCAGGCCCGGGCGTCATCGAGGGATTTGCCCAAATACATCAGTTCCTGGACGATGGCTTCACTGTTATAGAACGCCGGCTGGCCCCAGCCCTTACGGGAGATTTCCAAGGCCTTCCGCAGGAAGCGTTCCGGCGTCTTCTGGGAAATCTGGACGTTGGAACTCGGCTGGAGGAGGCGCATGTCGTCCATGACTTCCAGGATGAGATAGCTCACGTCGCTGACGCCGCAGGTCCCGTCGGGCCGCAGGGCTCCGGTGTTGATGTTGCAGAAATCGGTATACGTCGCGCTTTCCTTGAGGGTAATGCCCACTTTCGGCGGCGCCGGCTGGTTATTGAACTGGATCCACAGCGCTTCCAGGAGCTCCTTGGCATCGTCCCGGGTCAGGCGCCCTTCGGCCAGGTCCCGGTCATAAAACGGTTCCAGATACTGGTCGAACTTGCCTGGCGAATAGGCATCCCAGTTGTTCATTTCCGTCGTCACGCCGATGTGGGTGAACCAGTACATCTGGATGGCCTGGCGGAACGTCTGGGGCCGGTGTTCCGGGACGACGTCACAGACGGCAGCGATATCCAGCAGGTCCCGGCGCCAGGCTGGGTCTTTTTCCTTCGCCGCCATGTCCCGGGCCAGGGCGGCATAGCGTTTCCCTAAGAGGATCATGCCCCGGCAGACCCAGGCCATGCCTTCCCATTCGTCCCGTTTTTCCAGGGCATCCATATCGTTATTGAAATCGAGGCTGGCCAGGCGTTCCTGGATGTCCCGCAGGAAATCGCCATAGCCCTTCTGGTATATCTTGCCATCGGCCACGGTATGGCCGGGACCGCGCTGCTGCAGGAATTCCGTGAACATGCCGGCAGCAAATAATTTCTGCCATGCCTTGGGCAGGAGACTGTTCATCTTGGTCAGCATAGCCCGGTCCTTCCAGTACGGGATGATGACGTCCCGCTGAATGCGCTTATCTTCATCAGTCACTCTGAAGAAGACCCGTTCGCGGCTGTTCATGGTGTCGAAGTCTTCCAGGGTATGGCAGCACAGTTCCGGAAAAGTCGGCGCCGCCCAGGGTTTCGGCCCCTTTTCACCGACGATGAGCGAGCCCCGGCCCAGATACAGGGTCCGATGGGCCATGAGATAGTAAAAGGCCTTGCCCCGCAGGACGGGGATGGAACAAGTCCCTTCGTACTGTTGATAGGCTTCAGTCAGCAGCACGGCCCGTTCCATGGAAATCGACGGGACGGCGCCGTGAACGCTTTCTTCCCGCAGGCGGCGGATGCGGTCCGTACATCCCCGGATTCCTTCCATGAATTTCTGTTTCTTCAAAACTGTTGCCATGTGAATCCCCTCCTATCTAACCGCCGATGACGGTATCATAACCTAGTACAACAAAGGACTGCCGGATAGCTTCCAAGGCCTGCGCCGACGGAGCACGGAACGGCTGGAACGGCCGCTGCAGGCCCTCATATTTATGGCGTCCCAGCTCATGGTACGGCAGAAGATGGATGGTTTCCACGCGTATCTGCTGTGCCTGGAGCCAGTCCTGAAAGGGCCGGATATCCCGGTCCCCGTCGGTATTGACGCCGTCGACCATGATGAGCCGCAGATAGAGGATGGCACCGGCGTCGCTGAGGCGCTTCATGTTCTCCAGTATCTGCCTGTTGCCCTGGCCCATATACTGCCGGTGGCGTTCGGCGTCGAAGAGCTTCATGTCGTAAAGAAAGAAGTCCGTATAGGGCAGGACCGCTTCAAAAGCCGCAAAGGGCACGGCGCCGCTGGTGTCGATGCCGACGGAAATGCCTTTTTCAGCCAGGTCCCGGACGAGTTCGGTCACATACCCCATGGGCTGGGCCAGGACTTCACCGCCCGACAAGGTGACGCCGCCGCCAGAACGCTCATAGAAAATCTGGTCCTGCACGGCCTGGCGGACGAGTTCCGCTACGGGATAATAGGTCCCGACGTCATCTTGTCCCCCATCACTGCGCTCCATCATCTCGGCCTCGAAGCGCTGACTCTCCGGATTATGGCACCACGGACAGGCCAGCGGACAGCCTTTGAAGAAAATCGTCGTCCGTATCCCCGGCCCGTCGTGGACAGAAAATTTCTGTACATTAAAAACCAAAGGCCCTTTCTCAGCCATATCCCCGCCTCCTCAGCGTTTTTTAAACAAAAAAAGAGGCTGTCACACAAAGACAGCTTCTTTTTGAGTTCGAAGTTTGTAGTTTGTAGTGGGTGGTTTTAAATTTAAAGCCATTTTCTACAAACTACAAACTCTGTACTACAAACTATAAAGCAAAAGGGACCACGTATGATGGCAGAAGCCTTCATGTGACAGTCTTTGTGCAACAGGCCTTCATTGGCTCTATTCTGAACTTGTACTCATTATACTACACATTTGTATGCCTGAAAAGCATTTGTGCTGAAAAATCACCAGACTTTGACCTGAATCCATTCGTCGTTGTAACGTTTATCCCCTTCTTCGCCTAAATACTGATATGTTTCCTGGCCGGCATAAGCTTCTTCCGGCGGAAAGACGACGGGGTTATCTTTATAGTCTTCATCTTCTTCCATGGCCGGGACAGCCGTGTTCGGCGTCGAATAGGTCAGGTATTCGAAGTTCTTCAGGGCGATGTCCGGGCGGCTCATGAAGTCGATGAATTTATGAGCATTCTCGACGTGTTCGGCATTCTTGGGGATGACCCACGAGTCGATCCAGAGATTGGTCCCTTCTTTGGGGATGACGTATTCCAGGTCGCGGTTTTCCAGGATCATGCGCAGGGCTTCGCCGGAAAAGACGACGCCCATGGCGGCTTCACCGGAGACGAGCTTATCCTTGACATCATCAATGCCATAGGCCTGGACCAGGGGCTTCTGAGCGATGAGCATATCTCTCGCTTCTTTGATCTGCTGAGGATCCGTCGTGTTCAGGGAATAGCCCAGGCGCTTCAAGGCGACCATGAAAGAATCCCGCGGCGAATCCTGCATGATGATTTCATTCTTATATTTTTCATCCCAAAGGATGGCCCAGCTGTCGACGGGTTCATCGACCATGGTCCGGTTATAGACGATGCCGACCGTCCCCCAGCAATAGGGAACGGCATAGCGGTTGCCCGGGTCGAAAGTCTCCGACTGGGTCCAGAACTGCTTGCCGACGTACTGGCGGGCGTTGGGCAGCTGGGAATAATCGAGGGGCTGTAAGAGATCGTTGTGGATCATCTTCTGGATCATGTAGTCCGACGGGCAGATGACATCATAACGTTCGGCCCCGGCAGCGACTAAGGGATACATGCTCTCGTTGGTATCGAATTCGTCCATGACGACGCGGATTCCCGTCTCTTCTTCAAACTGCTTGAGCGTATCCGGGTCGACGTAATCGCCCCAGTTATAGACATAGACGACGTTGTCCTCGTCTTCTTCACTTTCAAAGAAACTGCAGCCGCTCAGGGCCAGGACGCAGCAAAGGCCGAGCAGGAGCATGCGGATATATTTCATAGCGTTTCCCCTTTCCTACCAGTTCCGTCCCAGTGTCAGCCGTTTTCGATTGACGATGATCAAGACGGCGAAGACCAGGACGAAAACGAATACGAGCGTCGAAAGGGCGTACATTTCCGGATGGATGCCCAATTTCAGTTCGGCATAGATTTTTGTCGGCAGCGTATCGATGCCGGCCCCTTTGGTGAAATGGGTAATGATGAAATCGTCAGCCGACATGGTAAAGGCCAGCATGAAGCCCGCCAGGAGACTAGGGCGCAGTTCCGGCAGGACGACGCGGCGGAAAGCGACGAAGGGCGTCGCCCCCAGGTCGCGGGCGGCATCATAACAGCTGCGTTCCAGGGACAGGAACTGGGGCATGATGCACAAGATGACGTAAGGCAGGTTGAAGACGACGTGCGCCATGAGGATGGAACCGTAGCCCATCCGCAGGCCCATGCCCAAAAAGAGGAGCATCAGGGAAATCCCGGTGACGATATCGGCATTGAGCATGGGAATACTGGCCACGCCGAGGAAGACCGACCGCGGCTTGCGTCCCATGTCGCGCAGGGCCATACAGGTGAGGAGGCCCAGGACGGTAGCGATAGCCGCCGACGACAGGCCGATGGTAATGGTATTCTGCAAGGCGTCGAGGATGCCTTCATTCTGAAAGAGCTCGCCGTACCATTCCAGGGTAAAGCCCGTCCAGTGGCCGCGGTAGCGGCTGGCGTTGAAGGACTGGGCCACGAGGACGCCGATGGGCGCATAGAGGAAGAGGACGACCAGGGCGACGTAGAGTTTCTTTACTTTTTCCATTACTTCTTCACCTGCCCTTCACTGCGGTCGAAATAAGCCGTCACGGCCATGTTGATGATGATGAAGACCATGAGTACCAGGGACAGGCCGCTTCCCAGGTGCCAGTCGTAGGCCATGGTAAATTCCTGTTCGACGATGTTGCCGATGAGGAGGATCTTGTTGCCCCCCAAGAGGCCGCTGATGAAGAATGTCGTCAGCGACGGGATGAAGACCATGGTAATGCCGCTGATGGCGCCGGGCAGGGACAAGGGCAGGATGACCTTGGTGAAAGTCTGCCAGGAATTGGCTCCCAGGTCGCGGGCGGCGGCGATGACGTTGCCGTTGATCTTGCTCAGGGATACGTAGAGAGGCAGGATCATATAGGGCAGGAAGTTATAAATCATGCCGATGACGATGGCCGCCGACGTATTGATGAGGCTCACGTCCGGCAGGGACAAGAGGCGCAGGAACTGGTTGAGGATGCCGTTCTTTTCCAGGATGGTCTGCCAGGCCATGGTCGTCAGCAGGGAGTTCATCCACATGGGCAGGACGAAGAGCAGGAACAAGAGCGAGCCCTTCCCCCGCTTCTTTTCCGTCAGGATGAGGCAGAGCGGATAGGCCACGGCCAGACAGATGGCCGTACTGATGAAGGCCAGGACGATGGACAGTTCCAGGGCCTTCAGGTATTCCCAATGAGTCATGAGGCTGATATTGGCCAGGGTAAAGGCCCCCTGGGCATCGGTCAGGCCGTACCAGGCTATGGCCACGACGGGACAGAAGATGAACAGGACGGCCCAGATGAGGAAAGGCGCGGCAAAGAGGTTGCGGATCGCAGCTGAATTAATCATTTTCCATCGCCCTTTCGTCTTCCGATTCCGGTTTATTCATGATCTGGATATTGAAGGGGTCCACCCAGAGGCTGACTTCATCGCCGGGCTGGTAATGCTTCGTCGACTTGACCAGCCATTCGATGCCCCGCG
The DNA here is from genome assembly GCA_902388315.1 of uncultured Megasphaera sp. GTDB lineage: Bacteria > Bacillota > Negativicutes > Veillonellales > Megasphaeraceae > Megasphaera. The sequence goes on from CABMPA010000044.1 coordinate 6,431, forward strand.
CCTGGATGGTGATGTTATAGGTCATGCCTTCGAAAATCGTCTTGGTGACGACGCCGTTGAACCCGCCGTCCTGAGGCGGCCGCAGTTCCATGTCTTCCGGCCGGATCTGGACGTCGACGGGGCGGTTGGTCCCGAAACCGACGTCGACGCAGTCGAAATCGTAGTCGGCGATGCGCACGAGCTTGTCGTGGACCATGAGGCCATCGACGATGTTGCTGTCGCCGATGAAGTCGGCAACGAAGGCATTTTCCGGTTCATTGTAAATGCTTTCAGGCGTACCGATCTGCTGGATATAGCCCTGGTTCATGACGACGACCGTGTCGGACATACTCAAGGCTTCTTCCTGGTCGTGCGTGACGAAGACGAAGGTAATGCCCAGTTCCTCTTTGATCTTGATGAGCTCCAGCTGCATACTGCGGCGCAGTTTGCGGTCCAGGGCACTCAGTGGTTCGTCCAGGAGGAGGACCCGCGGCTCATTGACGACGGCCCGGGCAATGGCCACGCGCTGCTGCTGACCGCCGGACAAATCGACGATGTTGGCGTGTTCATAGCCGTCGAGGTTGACCAGTTTCAGGGCATAGCGGATCTTATCGCGGATATAATCGCGGGACTTGCCGTGAATTTTCGGCCCAAAGGCGATATTTTCGGCGACGTCCATATGGGAAAAAAGAGAATAATTCTGGAACACCGTATTGACCTGGCGCCGGTTCGGCGGCAGCTGGGTAATATCCGCCCCATCGAAGAGGATACGCCCTTCATCAGGCGTTTCAAAGCCGGCAATGAGGCGGAGCGTCGTCGTCTTGCCACAACCGCTCGGCCCGAGGAGGGTGACGAATTCATTTTCCGAAATCGCCAGGTCCAGGCCATCTAATACCTTGTGCCCATCATAGGTCTTGGATACGTGCTCCAAGTGAATCAATTCTTTTTTCATTTCACAGCTCCTTTTTTCATCCTTTACGGCCTGGAGGCCGTAAAAAAAGGGAGATCGCATAATCGCTGATGCGAGGTCCCTTCCTCGATATTATTTTTTATGGCTCCCTTCGCCCCAGGGCAGCGACGTCGTCCAATAGGACGGACGCAGACGTTCCGGCGCTACGCGGACAGCTTTGGTCCGGGTCAGGGCGTTATTTGTGGAAACCACCGGTTTCGCCTGGACCTGGGCCGGCTTCTGGCTATGCTGTTCATGCCATTCTTTCAGGCTCGGGAAAATAGGCGCTTCCTTTGCCTGTGTCGTCCCGGACGACCGCTTATAGGGCTGCATGGCCATCGCTTCATGACCGGCGAGGCGCCAGATTTCCCGCCGCGTCTGTTCAACGGTCTGGACATAGTTCATCGTTTCGGTATAATGCGGTACGCCACGGGCCCGGTCGACGGCACCGGGACCGGCATTGTACGCCGCTTCGGCATATACGAAGGGCTTGTCCCACGTGCGGTAGCGTTCGACCATCTGGCCAAGGTATTTGACGCCGCCGAAGATGTTTTCCCGCCGGTCATAGGGATTGACCTTGAGCGAAGCCGCCGTAGATGGCATAAGCTGAGCAATGCCGACGGCCCCGACACCGGAAACGGCAGAATTATCGAAATGGCTTTCTGTCGTGAAGACGGCGGCCACGAGGATCGGGTCGACGCCATACGTATACGACGCATCACAGATATCCTGGGCGATGGCCGCCGCTTCGCTGCCGCGGATGTATTTGCTGACCTGGTCGTAGACCATTTCCTCCTGTGTGATGGCCTGGACAGGTGCCAAGGCCATGACAGCGAGCAAAAAAGCCGCCATTTTTGTCTTACAGGCTTTGCTGAGTATCAACTTTCACATTCCTCCCCACTCACGTCTACACGCTACCTTTTATTATAGCATGGTAGTCAAGCCATGAGCCAATACCTTTTTCTTCTGCCTCATTATATGTTATGCATCATTGTTCCACGACGCGGAAGACGACGCCTTCGTCGCAGTCGGGACACTGGATAGCCGACGGCCAGAGCGAACCCTGGCGGCCGGCGAAGACATACGGGTAGAGAGCCTGGAGGGCCGTCATGCAGAGGGCGCCGCTCTTTTCTTTATTGACGACAGGGCCGTCGAAAACGATTTCATCGCCTTCTTTATATAAATCGCAATGGGATTGAGTAACGACTAGCTTAACTTTCTTGGCATCCATATTCTTACCTCCTAATCGAGTTCAACGGGAACGAAATCAAAGGCTTCGACGTCAAAGAGGCCCGTGTCCAGCAGTTTCAGTTTGGGGATGACGGGCAGGCTCATGAAGCACAGGGTCATGATGACGTCGACATCGGCGCTGACCCCCAGGATATCGTGGGCCTTGGCGTAGAGCTCATCCATGGCCGCATCGACGACCGCCGCCGGCTGGTCGCTCATGAGGCCGGCAATAGGCAGGGGGATGGCCGCCAGGACCTTCCCGTCCAGGACGATGGCCATGCCGCCCTTCTGGGCTTCCAGCGCCTCGACAGCCGCTGCCATGTCCCCGTTGTTCGTACCGGCGACGATGATGTTATGCGAATCGTGGGCCACGGACACGGCGACGGCGCCCTGCTTGAGGCCATAGCCGCGCAGCAGGCCCAGGCCGACGCAGCCCGTGCCGTGATGGCGTTCGACGACGGCGACTTTGACGATATCGGCCTGCGGGTCGTAGACGAAGTCGCCGCAGTCATCGCGATGGATGCGGGCTTCGCCTTTTTCCGTGACGACGCCGCCTGGCAGGATGTCGATAGTCCGGACCCGGTCCGATGTCAGGTGCATGACCAGTTTCTCCTGCGAAAAGCCGGCGATGCAGACGGAGCTGCCGACAGCGCTGTAATCGGCTCGCGTAAAGGGCAGGTTGTAGCGGCCTTTTTCCGCAACTTTTTGGCCGCCGATGAAAGTAGCCAGGGCCTTGAAATCCTTCAAATCCTCAAAGAGGACGATATCGGCCCGCTTGCCCGGCGCCAGGGCGCCGCGGTCGTCGAAGTGGTAGCAGTCGGCCGCGTTGAGGGTCGCCATGGTAATGGCGGCTTCCGGCGACAGGCCGGCGCAGAGGCGCAGGTGCTCGTTGAGGTGGCCTTTTTCGAAAATCGTCTTGGGGTGAAGGTCGTCCGAGCAGAGCAGGAAGCGGCGCAGATTAGCCGGCGTCACGGCCTGGACCAGGTGGGGCAGGTCATGGCAGGCCGAACCGTTGCGCAGCATGACGTATATGCCGGCCCGGAGGCGCGCTTCGACATCGTCCAGGGTGAAACATTCGTGGTCCGTCCGGATCTGAGCCGACGCATAAGCCTGCAGGTCCTTGCCCGTCAGGCCGGGGCTATGGCCGTCGATGGGCTTTTTCGCCTCATAGGCAGCGATGAGCTTGGCCAGGACGGCATCGTCGCCGTTCAGGATGCCCGGGCAGTTCATGAATTCGCCGACGCCAAGGACGCGGTCATCGGCCAGGGGGGCTTTCATATCGTCCGCTTCCAGGACAGCCCCGCTATGGTCGAAAGGCGTCGCCGGGACGCACGACGGCACCATGAAGCGGATGTCCAGGGCCGTCTTTTCGGCAGCTTCCATCATGTAGCGCAGGCCGGACAGGCCGCAGACGTTGACGATCTCATGCGGGTCGGCGACGACGGTCGTCGTCCCCAGTGGCACGACGAGGCGGCCGAATTCTTCCGGACTGACATAAGATGATTCGATATGGATATGGCTTTCAATGAGGCCCGGTGCGGCATAGGCCCCATGGGCATCGATGACCTCCCGTCCTTCATAAGGGCCGCCGACGCCGGCGATGATACCGTCGGCGATGACGATATCCCCAGTACGGATAGTCTGTGTATAGACGTCGACGATCTGGCAGTCCTTGAGGACGACGTCTCCCGGTTCCAAACCCCGGGCTACGGCAATGCGCCGTTTTAAAAGATTCCCTGTCATAGTCATAATGTACTCCTTCCCTTTGGCAAAGGCGTAAGATTTTTATCTTTCGGACTCATTGTACCATATATTTCCTTTTTTTGACAAAATAGTTGCCCAAAAAGGCAGAACACCCTATAATAGTTATATTCAGTTGATGTCCGTCGCCCTCTATTGTTTCCTGTTTTTATGCCGATGGGTGTCAACTTGTTTTATCACTAAAGGAGTGTGAATGTATTATGGAAAACCAACCGTCCTTCCTCGACCGTTTCTTCCACTTGAGCGAAAATGGCACGACGGTCCGCACGGAAATCCTGGCTGGTATCACGACCTTCATGACCATGGCCTACATTCTGGCCGTCAACCCGACCATCATGAGCGCCGCCGGCATGGACAAGGGTGCCGTCCTCACGGCAACCGCCCTGGCTTCCCTCATCGGGACGCTGTGCATGGCCTTCTTCGCCAACTACCCCTTCGCCCTGGCACCGGGCATGGGCCTGAACGCCTTCTTCGCCTTTACGGTCGTCCTGCAGATGGGCTACACCTGGGAAATGGCCCTGGCCGCTGTCTTCTTTGAAGGCCTTATCTTCATCGTCCTGTCTTTGACCAATGTCCGCGAAGCCATCTTCAATGCCATCCCCATGACCTTGAAGAAAGCCGTCTCCGCCGGCATCGGCCTGTTCATCGCCCTCATCGGCCTCTTGAACGCCCAGATCATCGTCGCCAACCCGGCCACCAAGATTGCCCTGTTCTCGTTCAAACAGTCGGCTGCAACGGGCACCTTCCACACCGTCGGCATTACGGTCCTCCTGGCCATGATCGGCATCGTCTTCACGGCCGTCCTGATGGTCAAGAAAGTCCGCGGCAACATCCTCTGGGGCATCCTCTTTACCTGGATCCTGGCTATCCTCTGTGAATTGACGGGACTCTATGTGCCCAATCCGGAAATGAAGATGTTCAGCGTCATCCCCGACCTGTCCGGCGGCGCCGCTGCCTTTGCTCCGGCCAGCCTGAGCCCCATCTTCGGCCAGCTCGACTTCAGCCGCGTCTTCAGCCTGGACTTCCTGGTCGTCATGTTCGCCTTCCTCTTCGTCGACATCTTCGACACCCTGGGCACGCTCATCGGCGTCTCGTCCAAGGCCAATATGCTCGATGAACGGGGCCGCCTGCCGCGCATCAAAGGCGCCCTCCTGGCCGATGCCGTTGCCACGACCATCGGCGCTGTCCTCGGTGCCAGCACGACGACGACCTTCGTCGAAAGCGCCACCGGCGTCAGTGAAGGCGGCCGCACGGGCCTGACGGCAGTCTGCGTCGCCATCCTCTTCGCCTTGTCCCTCTTCCTGTCGCCGTTCTTCATGGCCATCCCGGCCTTCGCGACGGCACCGGCCCTGGTCATCGTCGGCTTCCTCATGCTGACGTCCGTCGCCGGCATCGACTTCGATGACTTCAGCGAATCCATCCCGGCATACATCACCATCATCGCCATGCCCTTCTGCTACAGCATCTCTGAAGGCATCTCCTTCGGCATCATCTCGTATGTCGTCATCAACCTGCTCACAGGCAAACGGGAAAAAATTTCCCTCCTCATGTACTGCCTGGCCGTCATCTTCGTCATGAAGTATATTTTCTTGTAAGAGATAGTGGCTAGTGGCTAGTGGCTAGTGGCTAGTG
>CABMPA010000045.1 GCA_902388315.1 uncultured Megasphaera sp.
GCTTTGATTACGGCGTATAACATTTCAATCCACGCACCCGTGAAGGGTGCGACAGCCTTCAAATTGGCTCAGTTACTATCTACTCGCTCATCAATCATATTGCGAACTGATTGAAAGGCAGTTCATTTTTTTGAGTCAATTATCCGGGTATTGCTTATTTTTATAGAAATAAAGAGGGGTGCGAAGCTCCGATATATTTCATGTGCGATTCTGCTTCGCACCGTCTTTTTCCCTTGGTTAAATCATCCGGGTACACGTAACGTGTTCCGGGATTTGGCTTTCATCTACAGTGACATTATAGTCCGTATAGTTTCTGGGCGCAATGACGTCATCTTTTTTCTGGACATGAATAGTGTCAAAAAGTTTATAGGCCGGAGCATTGCCCAGTTCACTATCATGTTTGAAAACGATGAGTTCGCGCACGGCCATATTTCCTCTGGCAGCGGAATGGTCGTATTCAAACATATTGATGATAGCCTTCCATAAATACTGTAAATCATCCTCACTGAAACCAGTCACTTTCCGAGCCAGATTAGCTGATACGTAACCATCTGCGCGATATAACGCATAGGGAATGATGTATTTTCTGCCGATTTCGGTATTTTTGTTTTCAGCGTCTTTTTCCGTCGTGATGGCGACTCGGGTAATGGTGATTTCCTGTGGCATGATGGGGTCGATACTGCGGGCAAAACCCAGCTGGACGGGACCGCGGACTTGGCCACAATTGAGTGCACTCTTGACAAAGGTTGTCATGACGGCGCCAAAGGTACGGATGTCAAAGAAATTCTGGCACATGAAATTACAGATTTTACGGTCCAGTTCCGGATCATCTTTCTTCATCTTTTTAATATCGGTCTTTTCATCAATGCCCACGTATGATAAAGCTTCTTTGTCGCTACGCTGTAAAGGAACGCCTTCTTTGACGTAAATGCGATAACCAGGCTTGTCTTCGCAAATCGTTTCAATGCAATTTCGTATCTTACGCTTTAAGCAAACATCAGTAACCAGGCCATATCCCGTTTCTGGATCTACGCGCGGCATATTACCGGCATCGGGATCTCCATTGGGATTGCCATTTTCTACGTCAAACAGGATGGTAAATTCATAGCGATTCTTAATGGGTTCTGACATCTTATTTTTCCTCCTTCTTCGCATACCGTTTCTGGGTCTGATGGTAGTAGCCTAAAATAAATAAGCCTTGATCCGTCAAATTCATCCGCGCCGGAATAGGCTGGCCATTCATCTCGATTTTCCCTTCCAACTCTGTAACCATTTTTTCCAGTTCAATTTTCAATCCCTTTCTGTCATTCAATTTGCGTAAATGGTGATTGGCCATTTTCAATAAAATCGGAAATACCCATCCCGGAGTTGCAGCCGCACTATTAAAAAATCGATCCTTAATCGTGCTATTTATTCCTTTACGATTCTTTTCTGAGTCGGAAACCTTACTGCGTCCATTATCCTTTTCATGGGCTTTTTCCTGAATTTGTTCTAATACAGAGAATAGTCTGCCTAATACATAGGCCGTATTCGTACTTTCTTCATTCAACGCCACGGTTATCGTCTCTCCTTTCGGGAAATTCTTCAATAAACAAGCCTTGATGATAGCGGCTTTTTCAGCAGTAATTTTATAGATATGCTCATCTTTATCATCTTGATCCGCCTTGACTCTCAACATGACGCTATTGTATAAAGCCTGCGGGTAAGGCGTATCCGAGAGGATGCTCCGCATCACGGCGCCTGCCAAAAGTGGGGATGCTTTCTCATACTTTTTATTAAGTTTTCCTTTCGCGTCCTTACGTTTAGGATTCACCGTTTCCCCCAGCAATCTCCATAATGGCAAGTAGGCCCGATGCTGCTGAGGCATGACGATTTCCAGTCTTTCATAATGTTTGCGCACGTGGTCGATAAAATGACCGAATGTATCCTGTAAGAAAAAACGGACTGAGAGTCTGGCTGCATTGGGCGACAACCCTAAGATATAAAAAGGCGTATCCGGATGGATAGGAACACCTTGAAAATCAAAGGGCATCCCTTTCTGGATGTGAGAAAACAAGGCATCCAGTGTCTCATCATCAATAGTGTCATCATCTTCAAAAACGGCACTATAAAGCAAATCTTGATAGGCTTCTTCCCCATTGGCCGCCCAATAGACGACGGTCGTATTGCCAATAATCTTGCAATGCTTTTCATCGGCGATGAGTTGATTCAATGCCGTCGTATAGGCGAAAGCAGCATGTTCACTAACAGGAGCATTATAGCACTGTCCACCAGAATGACCATACGATTCAAAAGCCTCTGCGTTGAAGGATACTAAGGAAGCTCCTGAAGACTGGGCGCCGCGGACGCCTTTGATATTGGGATGAATGCGGGCAATGGGTGCCATCTCCCCTGTAACCAAACACTGTCCTTTGATAGCATCATCAGATGGTTGATTGTAATGGGCATCCCAGGCAGCCCTGATGGTTTCATCATCTTGAACAAAGACGCCTTCAACCGCATACATTACATTAGCTGTTAATAGGTTGGTAGTCAGGTACGGTTTCAATACGGGATGATTTTCTGCTGTTTCCGGCTTCCACGTCGTAAAGAACCGCTTCAAAGCCTCTGCTGACGGCGTGTGGACAGCTTCTAAAATATCTAAATGATATTGTTTCATCGCTTCAAAACAAGCTATACTCCGTTTTTTATCCTTTTCCCATTTTGTTGCCGCATCTTCCGTCATATCTGCAGTTTTATATTCCTTAGGCAGGCCCAGGCAATATGCAGCATTAGCCCATAAAAACTGAGGCCGGATGCCCGACGATTTTTTTACGCCTTCCGGCAGCATATGGATGGCAGGCACGGATACTCTCTTTTTTCCCCGCATCACTTCTTTTTCTAAAGATAGAATGCCGATGACTTCGCCCTGCTGATTCAGATTTATGGCATAGGAAATCTTATAGGCCCCCCATCCCGGTTTAGCAATGGAGCCCTGACGGGCTAAGGTTTCATAGTAATCTACCAACGCCTGTAAAATCATGAGTGCACCTCACAATCCCGCAAATCCAGGACCCCGTTATGTAAGGTCGCCTTGAAGAACATAGGCCGTATATGCTGTAAATCCGAATAATCCATATCGTACAACATATAGCCTAATTCCTTATCTTCCCCGGCATAGGCTGTCGGCACACTGTCAAATTCGTATTCCCGGAAATTGACAGGAAATTCCCGACAGCCAAAATAAGGCGTATGATAGCATTGTCCCCGCTTCAGGCGGCGGCGGATGATATCCTGGAACTTTCCAGCATTATCGGAGGCATTGGCTTTATCAGTCAATTCAAAATGCGCTTCGATGACATAATGTACCTTGCATAATACCATGGAAGCCCGCTGCTGTATTTCTTCTTTCGTACTCAAATATAAATCTACATTTTTCTTAGTCATCGCCTGCTTGGCTGCTCTAGCACTGGCCTTTGCCTTAACTTCATTGCGGCGGATATTAGTAAATTGGATAGGACTGAGGACATAGATTTTATCAATAATCCATCTGAGTCCTGGATGCCAATAAATAGCCTCAATGATACCCCGTGCCGCAGATGGCGTCATGACATCATAACTGACACGTTCTGTTTTCATTTCCGGTCGGGAAAATAAGGCATAATCTCCCCAAACTTCTATTCGTATTGCCATATCATCATCTCCTCAATTTATAAAAAGATGCCTATTCCATCTTCCATGTTGACAACGAGCCCCGTATCCGGATTATATGCCGCCGGATCTGTTAGTACGTACAATCCAAAATCCAACGCGTCCAACTTATTCGTTTCCTCTAGTTTCCTGAACTGATTCTCATAAACGCCGACCATATATTGATTCGCCTTACGGAGTATGGACCGGTTGCAAACACCGCTTCTCAATTGGGCCAGGATTTTCTGGTTATCCATGTCATCATCTACGGGAATAAAAACGGGTCTGCTATCTTCTTCTATCAGTTTAAAATCTTTTGCAATCTCTGTAAAGGCCGGGTTATTTACGTCTAATCGTTTTAAAATATCTTTGCTGTCCAGCTGTTCTTCGCCAATCGTATAATGGAGCCTGTCGAAATACGTTTTGATGCTCTCTGCACTGGCTATGTCGGCATAGTCTTTCGCCACCGTCTGGGTTATTTCAATAGGACGCCGCACGAAAGCAGGAATCCGGTTCATAGGCTTATGCAAATCATAAATAGATACAATACTGTCTTCTGTCTGCTGTTTTCCTTCCCGATTGCAACGGCCTCCTGTCTGAATAATACTATCCAGGCCGGCAATTTCACGATAAACAACAGGGAAATCGACATCGACGCCAGCCTGAATCAAGCTGGTCGAAATGACCCGGCAGGGCAAGCCATCCTGAAGTCGCTGCCGGATGATTGCTAAAACATGGCGCCGATGAGCCGGATACATGAAGGTCGATAAATGGTAACACCCGTCGCCTGCCATCATCTGATACAAGTCCCGGGCATCCTTTTTGGAATTAGTAACACATAGGACCTGTTCATGCTCTTTTAGCTGCACGGCCAAGGATTCCAGGGAATCTACATCTATGAATTGATAGGTAACGCGCCTGAAGAATTCATACAATCCTTGTGTATCCGGACAGATTTCCCGCACTTTCAGGCCCTCTCCAATACGGGAAAAATACGTTTCCAAACTTGGCTGCGTTGCCGTACACAATACAGCCGTACAGCGATAATTAGCCACCAATTCGCCTATGCTGCGGATACAAGGCCGCAAATAAGGCTCAGGGAGCATCTGCGCTTCATCAAAAATAAGGACACTATTGGCAATATTATGGATTTTACGACAACGGCTGGTCTTAGCCGCAAAGAGGGATTCAAAAAACTGCACATTTGTCGTCACAATGACAGGTGCATCCCAGTTTTCGGTCGCCAACTTCTTGCGATTTAGGAGAGTATTTTCTGATTCATCATTATAATCGACATTCATATGGTGTTCGATGACGTTATCATCTCTCAGAATATTACGGAAAATATCGGCAGTCTGCTCAATAATCGAAGTATAAGGGATGATATAAATAATCCGCTGTTTTTTGTACTTTATAGCATGTTTCAAGGCAAAAGCCAAAGAAGACAAGGTCTTACCGCCACCGGTTGGAACGGTCAGGCTAAACATACCGGGTTCTTTTTCAGCCGCATCCAGACATTGTTGATAAATTTCCTGCCGCTTTTGATTGATACGTGTAGTGGGTTTTCCGAAAGTTGCATAATAAGCGAAAAATAAATCGTGAAGTTCCTGCATCGTCGCAAATCCGCCGCGCTGCACCTCGCCATCGTTTACGAATCGTTCCGTGTCCAGAAAATCAGCATCGACTAAGCAGGAAAAAAGCATGCGGATGAAGAAGGAATAATAAAACCGGTCTTTTCCGTATAAAAAGGCCGGCGCCTTGCGAATCGGTACGGGTTCAGGCAGTTCCTGGCGATAGGCCGAATAGTCCAGTTTGCCTTTCAATTCTTTTTTCAGCCGCCCCATAAGGGTACCATCAGTAACGTCCGATAATTTCGTTCCCGTATCGAGGAGACCGCTGTGATGACTGGCAATACAGAGAGCTAAAGGACCATTCTTTATTTTCTTCATCAGCAAGGCACCTGCCGTAGAATGATCGACCCGCGGCCCATCTTCCAGAATCCGCCGCTGGAAAGCCGCACTATATTTCCCGATATCATGATATAACCCAGCCATCTTTCCCCATTGGGCCGCATCAAATATACTGGCAAATCGTTCTGCCAAAAGGCCGGTCCCTTTCAAATGGTCTATCAACAGCTGTCGCCGTCCCTCTTCGCTAGTATGCCCAATATATGTTCCCATCTCAATTCTCCTTTCTCTGCAAATTTATGAATTCTATAATTCGTTTCTGATACACTCAGTATACTTCGTTCCACATAGATAGTCAATTTATATTTTCTGTAGAGTTGAATGGTAAAATTTTAAACAATATAAAAGAGCCTGCCGCATAACCATATACAGCAGGCTCCCAAACCACTTACCATTCAACGCTACAATTTCAATCCACACGCTCATGGAACCCATCAGCGAGACGGCTATATTATAGCACAAAAAAAAGTTTGCCGCACGTGTGATATTCCCCTTTAATTAGTTAGATGTCAGTGGCCCGAGGTTAATAGATGAGCAGAAAACACAACGGCTTTTCCATTTGCATATTATCGTGAATTGCTATATTTTTTGTCGCAAATATGCTATACTTTATTTAGATATTTTTTATACAATATGTGATTACATAAAATACAGAGGATAATATAATGGAAACAAAAATCAAAGATTTAAGCGGTATCCCCGATATAGCTGAGAATCTGCCCTGTTGTTTTTATATTGCCCAAGCAGAACCGCCGTATCATCTGCTCTATGCAAATACGATGATGCTGCGGTTATTCGACTGCCGGGATTTCAATGAGTTATGGGACCATCTCAAAGGCGATGCCTGGAATGTCATCGCCGTGGATGACCGCCAGCGCGTCAAGCAGGAAATCCTGCACGAAATGAGGAAAAAGGATGCCGATTTCTCTCATGTCTATGGCCATCTCTTCACGCGCACGAGCCGCATCCGCTATGCCGACATCTCCGGGCGTCCCGTGGACACCGAGGCTTATGGCCGGGTCTATTACTGCACGCTGCAGGAAATCGACATTCCCAAGCCCGGTACGATGGTGGACCGCGACGTCCGCGACTACGTCATCAATCATCTCGACGAGGCCATCGAGAATCATTGGATCCAGGTCTACTACCAGCCGGTCATCCGTACGCTGACAGGGGAAGTCTGCGGCATGGAAGCTCTGGCCCGCTGGGTCGACCCGCAGCTGGGTTTTCTCTCACCGGCGTCCTTCATCCCCGTCCTGGAGCAGGTGCGCCTCATCCATCGCCTGGATGCCTTCGTCCTCGATGAGGTCTGCCGCATGCTGAGCCAGCGTCTCCGCCACGACCTGCCGGTCACGCCGGTCTCGTTCAATCTGTCGCGCTACGACTTCGATATGCTGGACGTCTTCTCGCTCATCGAGGCGACGCGCAAAAAGTATGACCTCCCGCGCGATTTCCTGCATGTAGAAATCACTGAGAGCGCCCTCGCCCGGAACGCGTCAGCCGTCCATCAGGCCCTCGACCGGCTGCACCGTGAAGGCTATGAAGTCTGGCTCGATGACTTCGGCAGTGACTATTCGTCGCTGAACATCCTCAAAGACTACACGTTCGACCTCATCAAGCTCGACATGGAATTCCTGCGCAGCTTTACGGAGACATCGCGCTGCATCATCCGTTCTGCCGTCTCCATGGCCAAGGACCTCGGCCTCAAGACCCTCGCTGAAGGTGTAGAAACCAAGGAGCACGCCGATTTCCTGGCTGCCATCGGCTGTGGCCGCCAGCAGGGGTACTACTACGGCAAACCGCGCCCCCTGGCGGGGACACTGGCCCACATCGAGGCCGAAAACCGACACATGGAGCCGCGCAAATGGTGTCATTATTACGACATCGCCAACACGGTCATCCGCCAGACGGACCGGACGAGTGCCCTCTTTGATATCCAGGAAGACGGCCGTTTCCAGTGCCTTTACACCAACCAGGCCTACCGGGAGCAAATCCACCTGCTGGGCTATCAGCTGCAGGACATCATAGAGAACCTCAGTAATCCCAACCATCCCGTCAGTCAGACCTTCCGGAGTTGCCTCCATCGTTCGCACAAGACGAAGCAGACCGAATCGTTCTTTTATATCGACGGCGGCGATTACGTCAACACCCACATCCGTGCCGTCTGTGAGATGAATCACCATCAGCTCGTCCACGTCGAATTCGAGAACCTCTCCCGGAGCACTACGGGGCTGCAGCGTGAAAAACTCGATGACCATCTGCGCTATCTCTACAATATGTTCGACGACGTCTGTCTCGTAGACTTCCATCACGACACGATCGAGCTGCTCTACAATAACGCCATAAATGAGTCATATTTTCCGTCACAATCAGCGCAGGGCATCCGCCAGGCCCTGCAGCAGTTCGCCAGTCAGAACGTCTATCCGGACGACCGGGAAGGCTATCTGGCCTTCTGCGATCCCAGCACTGTCGTTGCCCGTATCCGTCAGAGTCCGGATGGCCGGATATCCCATTTGTTCCGCACCCGCAACCAGAAGGGCAATTACGTCTGCCGGGAATGTACAGCTGTTCTCCTATCCAGCGGGCAGACGCCGCTCATGCTGACGGCCAGCCGGCGTATCGACCGTCCCCATGCCGCACCGGCGGCCCCCGATTCCCAGCTGGCACTACCGGCCCTGCTCTGGCAGAATTTCCAGGAATATACGCCATTCTGTTATTTCTGGAAAGATAAAGACCGCCGTTTCCTCGGTGCGACGAAGGCCTTCCTGCGCCATTACGGGCTATCTTCCCAAGCGGCCCTCATCGGCAAGACCGACGAGGATATGAACTGGCATACCGACGGCGAATCGTACCGGCAGGATGAGCTCGCCGTCCTGCATGAAGGGCGGACCATCGAGAACGTAGCCGGAGAATGTATCGTCAAGGGCATCCCGCACCGCATCACCTGCTACAAGCGGCCCCTCTATCAGGACGGCCAGATTATCGGCCTGGTCGGCTTCTTCCTCGATGCCGACGAAATCTATCGCAAGGTATACCGGAACCTGCCGTCCCCTTATATCGACCCGGATACGGAACTGTACAATCGCCCAGGCTTCCTCGGCGAGCTGATCCGCTATCAGGAAAGGTATCGCCAGGATAACCGTCCCTACGCCTTGATTCTGCTCGAACGGCACCGCATCGTTCAGCAGCAGAATACCTACGAAGTCCCGGTCCAGCAATCCCTGATACGAGAAGAAGCCCGGATTCTGCGCCAGATGGCCGGCCAGGACTCCACCATCGCCCGTATCCAGACAAAAACCTTCGCCGTCCTGCACCACGAGGACGACCCGGCTGCCTCCTACCAGCTCTCACAGGACCTCTGCCGCCGTCTGGAATCCATCCATGAAATCGACGGCAATCCCCTTACCATCACCTTCCGCTGCAGCATCACCCATAGCAACGACCCCGGACTCCGTCAGTATCCCGACCGCAAGGGAAGCCGCATCAGCTCGATTTACCGCCTGGCCATGGAACGCCTGCGTCATGCCGAAACGTAGCCCCATGGCTCATCGGTCCTGTTCATTCCCCTTCTGCCGCCAATACGCCGCTTCGACTGTATCTTTTTCAATGCCTTCGCCTTTTTCCAGGGCGGAGGCATAATTTTTCATGCCCTCTTTATAGCCAGATCCGGCAGACTGGGCGAACCAATAAGCGGCCTGGCAGAGGTCATGGCGGACGCCATGGCCGTCGCGATAGAGGACGCCCAAATTATTCTGGGCCGGCCCGTCGCCAGCCATGGCCGCTTCGTAATACCAGTGGGCGGCCAGTTCCCAGTCCTGGGGGACGCCGCGGCCCGTTTCATAGAGGTATCCCAGATTGTTCTGAGCGATGATGTTCCCCTTCTCCGCGGCCTGGGCGTACCAGTAGGCCGCCTGGTCGTAATCCCGCTTCCCGGCATAACCGAACTGATACATGATGGCCGTATTGCACTGGCCGTCAGCATCGTCGTGCCGCGCCGCCCGGCCGTACCAGTGCAGGGCCCGGGCATAGTCCTGGGGCAGGCCGCAGCCCGTTTCATAGAGATGGCCCAGGTTGTTTTCGGCCGGGCCGTATCCCTGATTGGCCGCCCGGCGGTGCCAGTACACGGCCTGTTCCAGGTCGGTCCCGGTCCCCAGGCCGTGTTCATACTGATAGGCCAGGTTGTACTGGCTGGCAGCGTGCCCCTTCTGGGCAGCCCGGTTATACCAGTACATCGCCTGCTTATATAAAACATCTTTATCTTTTATATCGGCATCGAAGGCTTCAAAGAAATAGTCATCACCCATGGCGCATTGGGCAAAGGCATCGCCTTCAAAAGCTTTTCGTTCTTTTTCATCCATCGTTTCGGCTCCTTTCTGACAAAACCAGTGTAGCGAAAGGCCCGGGGATTTGTCAAATATATTTTTCGACTTTCTTTCTTTTGACCTATTGACTTTTTGACTTTTAACGGTATAATGATACTAGAGCTTGAGGAAAGCTCCTAAGAATGATTACTTCCACCATAAGCAAGGAGGTCTTAATTATGGGAAACGAAAAATATACGCAAAAGGTCATCGAAGCCTTCCAGTCTGCCCAGCAGATTGCCGCGCTCCATTATAACCAGGAACTCTCATCGGTCCATATGCTCATGGGCTTGACGAAAGAACCGGAAGGCCTGCTCAATACGATTTTCTCGGAATGTCACACCGACGTCCCCATGCTCCAGGCCCGCTTGGAACAGTTATTGAAGAAAATCCCGTCTGTCAAAGGCTCCAGCCAGTTGTCCATGTCGACGGAAATGGTCCGTGTCATCGGTAAGGCACAGCAGCTGGCCGATTCCATGCACGATGAATACATCAGCACAGAACACATCCTCATGGGCATCGTCAGCGAAAGCGACGACGAAGTCCAGCAGCTGTGCCGTGAATTTGGCCTGACCCAGGACAAGATCATGAGCACCATCAAAGCCAACCGTAAGGCCAACGTCAACAGCGACAACCCGGAAGAAAACTACAAGGCCCTGGAAAAATACGGCCGTGACCTGACCACTGCGGCCCGCCAGAACAAGCTCGACCCGGTCATCGGCCGTGACGACGAAATCCGCCGCACCATCGAAATCCTCTCGCGCCGCCGCAAGAACAACCCGGTCCTCATCGGTGAACCTGGCGTCGGCAAGACGGCTATCGTCGAAGGCCTGGCTCGCCGCATCGTCAGCGGCGACGTCCCGGAATCGCTGAAGAACAAGACCCTCTACTCCCTCGACATGGGCTCCCTCATCGCCGGTGCGAAATACCGCGGCGAATTCGAAGAACGGCTCAAATCGGTCCTCAATGAAATCGCCAAATCGGACGGCCAGATTCTCCTCTTCATCGATGAAATCCATACCGTCGTCGGTGCCGGCGCATCCGAAGGCTCCATGGATGCCGGCAACATCCTGAAACCGATGCTGGCCCGTGGCGACCTGCGCTGCATCGGCGCTACGACGCTCAATGAATACCAGAAGTACATCGAAAAAGATGCCGCCCTGGAACGCCGTTTCCAGCCGGTCATGGTCGACCAGCCGTCTGTCGAAGACACGATCACCATTCTCCGCGGCCTGAAAGAACGCTACGAAGTCCATCACGGCGTCCGCATCCGTGATAAGGCCCTGGTCGCTGCCGCCGTCCTGTCGGACCGCTACATTTCCGACCGCTTCCTGCCTGATAAGGCCATCGACCTCGTCGACGAAGCCGCCGCCAAACTGCGCACGGAAATCGAATCCATGCCGACGCCCATCGACGAACTGCGCCATAAGATCATGCAGCTGGAAATCGAAGAACAGTCGCTGAACAAGGAAACGGACGACGCTTCCAAAGAACGGCTGGCTAAGATTACGGAAACGAAGAACGAACTGAAAGAAAAAGAAAGCAAGCTCAAAGCCCAGTGGGATAAAGAAAAACAGTCCATCCTGCGCACTCAGGGCCTGAAGAAAGAAATCGACGCCGTCAAGAGCGATATGGCCCAGGCCGAACGCAACTACGACCTGGCCAAGGCTTCGGAACTGAAGTACGGCAAACTGCCGGAACTGCAGAAACAGTTGAAGGAACAGGAAGCCTACCTGGCAGAACACCAGGATTCGCAGCTCCTCAAAGAAGAAGTCGGCGAAGAAGATATTGCCCAGGTCGTCAGCCGCTGGACGGGCATCCCGGTCACCAAGATGATGACGGGCGAACGGGAAAAACTCCTGCACCTCGACGAAACGCTGCATAAACGGGTCGTCGGCCAGGA
>CABMPA010000046.1 GCA_902388315.1 uncultured Megasphaera sp.
GTCGCGTTGGGAATGTTTCAATACAGCCCTCTCCTTTCTGCCTAAACGAATACGTCTATACTATCGGGAAAGGCCGCATGAGTTTATACCTGTAAAAGGACGCAAAAACGTGCCATAATCTATATTTTACAGCATTTTTCGATTCTTTTCACCTAAAAATGGGCCAGTTTTAAGAAAATGTAAAAAATTTTAACGGCGGCTTTCATGAATAAACCGGCTGAGCATGCCGCGGACGCGGCGGATACCTCGTTTCTGCAGACGATAGACATAAGGCAGGCTGATATCCAGGCTCTGGGCCAGGTGCTTCTGTTCGACATCATTCAAGTATACGCCTTCGACGACGGCCTGTTCCTTTTCCGGAAGCCGTTTCAAGACGTTTCCTACCTTTTCCAGCAACAGCTGACGGCTCGTCGCTTCTACCGGATCCTGCCCCTCGTCGCAGAGCGTATCCTGCAAAGTCATGCCCCGTTCATCGGGCTCGTCGAGGGATACAGCGCTCACGGCCCCTTCGCGTTTCAAATAGTCGAGGACAGCCCCGCGGATACGGTGTACGGCAAATAAAGGAAAGGCCACGCCACGGTGATAATCATAGCGTTCTACCGCTTCCATAAGCCCCAAGGTCCCTTCCTGCAGGGCATCGGACAGGATGTCGCGATGAATGTGCCAGCGCATGGTTTCCTTGAAGACCAGCGGCTGATACTGCTCGATAAGGCGGCTGCGTGCCTCCAGGTCGCCATCGTCCTTATAAGCCTGCCACAGAGCCCGTTCTTCATCGGGTTCGAGGAGGGTTATTTTTTGTAGTTCCTTTAAATAATCATCTAACATGGCCTTTCACCACCTTTCAGTCAAACAGGCTAAAACGAATATTTATATACGCCACCGATGAATTTGTTGTCGTCAGACGTCCAGGCATTGACGCTGAAGTTGCGCCCTAAGTCGTACATGACGCCGAAGCGGTCGTCGCCGTGGTTGAGTCCGAAAGCCGCTGTGACCATGAAGTCATTGAACAGGTATTTGCCCATTTCAATGTTATAGTAGTTGCGACTCATATCCGTATTGCGGTCATTCAAATCGAGCGAGCCATTAGTCACGGTAAGCCTATCTAAAGACAAGGCCTTTTCCAGGCTCTGTGTAATGCCCAGGCTGTTCAGGGTCATGCGGATGCCCGAGCCGATAAGGCTGTCTACATCTTCGGCGCTGAGGGAACTCTGAGGCCGTTCATCGCCGTTTCGCAAGGTAATGAGCGACACGATCTGCTGTTTCGTCAGCGGCGGGTCGGACCGGAGCATAAGGTTCATGTTATCCGCCTGGCCGCGCAAAGTCAGCATGACATTGTACTGGCCGACGCGGCTGAAGCCTTCGGCGTCGATATAGGGCAGGAACGAGTCATACCGCGAGAAATCGGCCCTGGCCTTGGTCACGCGGAAATTGGTGTCCAGATAATGGACGTTCCCCCGCGTCGCTTCAAAGCGGCCCGACGGATGGGGGTGATTGAGGTTGCCCTGGAAAGTGACCGACCCATTGACCATTAAGTCATATAGTGCCGGATTGTACAGGCGGACCTTGTTGCCCAGGGTCAGTGTGAAGTCCAGGTCCAAATCGGGCCCTTCACTGCTGCTGGCCAGGGCCAGGGGAATATCCATCGTCGTATTGTCTACCTGCATGAGGCCGCTCACTTTAGGCCGTCCGTCGCCAGGTGTAACGTTGACATAGCCCGTGATGGGACCTTCGTAATAGGGACAATTCAGATAGAGGCCGGAAAAATCAGCCGCCAGCGAATAGGAATCGAAGCTGCGGCCGCTCCAGGCCACTTTGCCGTCGAGGCTGATACTGCCCGGGTTCTTCTTCCCTTTCTTGTCCATCGTCCCGCTGCCGCTGAGGACCGCCGAATTCCCCTTGAAGGCCAAATCGGCGTTGATGTCCGCCAGGGGATACTGGGTATCTTTAAAGCGGATCGTCCCATTTTTAATGGCAATATCACCGTTGACGCGCGGTGCATCGAGGGTACCGCTGACTTTGACGCCTCCCTGGATAGGGCCCGAGGCTTCTGTGACATACGGCGTCAGGAACGTCAGGATATCGAGGCCGGCATTATCGAGCCGGACGTCGAGATTCATGGATTCGCCGGTCTTTCCGCCAGACAAGGCGCTGACAGGGATAGTCCCGCTGGCGCTGATTTTATAAGGGTCGCGGCTGCCGCTGGCCTGCTGGACCGTAATCATGCCCTTGCGGATGTTGAACAGGGCATAGGCTCCGCTAAAGGAAATGCCATTGGCCGTGCCACTTCCCAGCTGGGCCGATACGTCGGCCTGTAAGTCGTCGCCTGTACCGCCTAGGTCAGCGGCAAAGTCGACAGGCGCATCGACGACGAAGTCTTTCTGCCCCAGGACGTCAGTCAAGGCCTTGGCCGGGAACTGCTTGGCGGCGACAGATAAATTCACCGGACCGTGCAAAGCATACGTCCCCTGAGCAGCCAGGATGCCGCTGCCGATATTCAGGGCCATCTTGTTGATGGTGACGACGCCGTTTTCCATCTGGACATCGATGTCGGCCGGTTCGACAGCCTGGCCGCCGAAGGAAGCGTCACTGATAGTCCCCTTCATAGAAACCGTCGGATTGTCACCGGTACCGCTGATGTCGACCTGGCCATTCAGTTTGCCCGTAATATCCTGTACTGGCAGAGCCGCGACCTTGAGGAGGCCGGCAATATCGCCGTTGACGACGGTGGCCTTGCCCCGCAGGAGAGATGATTCCGTATTATACAATAAATTACCGTCATACGTCCCGCCGAGCTGAGCGAAATGGAGGTCCGTCAGGCGCAGCATGTCGTCATAATAGGCAAAATCGCCGTGGATGTTGTTCAGGACCATGTGGTTGATGACCAGATTGGCCGCCGTCAGCGAGCCGGCCGCCGTCGGATTGTCCAGGCTGCCGCCGATATGGGCCTGGACATCGAAAGAGCCGCTGCGCGGTGTCTTGTTCTGCGGTACCAGGCGGGAAATATCGACGTTTTTCCCGGTCAAGTCGAGATTGAGCGTATCGCCGATAGAACCGGACAGGGCCAGGGATGCCGTGTAGGAAGAAATATCCCCGTTCGAAAGATAGACCGTCCCATTATCCAGCCGGTAGTCGGCACTGACATTCTTATAGAGGTAGCCTGCATAGGAACCGCTGGTCAGGCGGAACGAGCCGGAAGCTGTCGGATTGTCCAGACTGCCGCTGATGGTAATTGTATTATCGGCCCAGCCCGTCAGAGGCAGGCCTTCTTTGCCAATGGCCGGCAGGAGCTGTTCGATGCGTATATGCGACGTCGTCAGCGACGCCTGTACCGTCCGGGCATCGAGGTCCGCCCGGCCGGTCAGGGTATGCGTCCCGTCGCCGCGGCGCCAGTAGAGGGCCGGGATCTCGATGCGGCCGCCCTGACCCTGGGCCGTCCCGTCGATGCTGTCGAAGGAAACGCCCTTGATCTGACCGTTGCGGGCATTGAAAGCCACATCCCACTGCTGTCCGTCGACGTGGCCGGACAAATCGGCCGTCCCATCCATGGGAATGGATACGAAAGGCGAAGCGGCATCGAGCGGCAAGTCATGGCCCGTAAAGGTCAGGTGCGGCGTCTGACTGTCCACTTCATAAGAACCGCTGACGTCGACGCTGCCGCCTGCCAGGCCTGCATGGCCGCTGCGCAGGGTCACGACGCGGCCATCATAGGCCACATCGCCGGCTGCCGTATCGACAGTCAGGCCGTCATAAGACAGGTCTTCTGCCGTCACGTGGCCCGTCGCCATAATGGAATTATCTTTACTGTTGCCAGCTGCGTGGAGCGATGCCGACAGGCTGCCCATGACAGCCACGGGCATGCCGGGTACGGCAGAGAGGTCCAGGCCGTCTACGTCGGCATCGGCTTCATAGGCACCGCGCTGGATATCATAGACGCCCTTCCCAGTCAGGGAAGCACCATAAGCCTGGGCCGTCAGGGAAGCAATATCGAGCCGGTTCTGGCTGTAAGTCAGGTCTGCCCGGGCTTCGTCGACAGTATAGCCGTTATAAGCCACATCGTGCAGAGAGGCCTTGCCACGGGCGTTCACGTCCTGAACCGTCCCCCAGACGGTTCCCTTGAAAGCGGCCGTCCCGCTGACTGCAACGGGCAGATAGTCGGCAAAGGCCGTCACGTCAGCTCCAGGGACGTCGACATTCAAGTTAAACACCGGTGTGTCGCCGCTGGTCACGATGGTCCCGCCGACGCGGAAATCCTGTCCATTCACGCGGCCTTCGACATCCGATAAGGTAATATCTTTGCTTGTCAGAGCCGCATGGCCTTTCAGGCCGTCTACATCCAGCCCCCGGACGGTGACGTGGCCGTCGGATACATCGGCCTGGCCAGACAGGAAAAAGCCGTTATGGCTGTCTGCGACGCGTACCTTGACATTCTCGACAGTCCCGCTGCGGATGACGACATCGGCCGACGCCGGGATAAATGACGATGCATAGGTCCCATTGACGGCATCGGCGCTGAGGGTAAAGTCATACTGGCGGTTCGAGGCGTACCTTCCGTGGGCCGTCACCTTTTGCCCATCGACGGTCATGGAGGCGTCGATGGCCAGCGACGGATAATCGGCGAAGGATACGCTGCCGTTGACGTTCGCTCCGGTGACGACAGTGCGGTCCGGCAAGGCAGCGTCGATGGTCCCGTCGTGGACGTTGATGGCCCCGCGGAACCCGGCATCGGTCGTGCTCTGATTTTTCTTGATGAGCGACGCTATGTTCCACGTACCATCGTCTTCATTCTGCCAGAGATGCAGGACAGGGTCGTCGACATCGGCCGTATCCAAGGCCTGCAGGATTTCGCCTTGCCTCAGGGCCGTCATAATCTTGCCGGGATTGACGTAGACGCGGACAGCTTCCCCTTCCAGGACGACCTGCCCCTGTCTATCTTTAATGACCGGCTTGGCCAGGACCAGCTGGCCGTTCAAGGATATATCCAGTGAAGAAAACGACAAGGTCCCGTTCAATTTGCTGTTTGCAGTTGTCGTAATTGCCTGGCCAGCCATCTGGGTCAGCGCCGGTTTCTCCATCCACAAGGCAATCCCTGCCGATAGAAAAAAGGCCGTGACGCCGCAGGCAGCCATCCATTTTTTCTTCATAATTGAACTCCACATATGAAAAAAGAGAGAATCGCACGTTACAATTCTCTCTTTATTCTACCTATGGAGTTGAGGAAAATCAAGGAATAGATGACAAATAGCAAGTGTTGCCAGTAAAATTGTTAAAAACCTGCCATGCCTTCTTTAAATATTATTAACCGCGATAGGTCGTCGCCGTCAAAGACGGATGGATGACGCCCGATTCGACATCGACGCCCATGACCTGTTCCAGTTTGGCAATGCCGACGTTGTAATCGTACAGGGCCTGGATATGGTTGACCTGGGCTTCGTTGAGGCTCAGCTGGGCATCGAGGACATCCAGGTTGATGCCGACACCGGCCTGGTAACGGATATTCTGGATACGGTAGTTTTCACGGGCCTGATCGACAACGGTCTGTGTTTCTTCGACTCTCTGAGCCGCGCTGCGGATATTGAGGTAGGCCTGCTTGACTTCCAGCTGAACAGCTTCGCGGGTCTGCTGTTCCGTTTCACGGGCGATGAGGAGATCCTGTTTAGCTTGAGCGACTTTGGCCTTAGTAGCGCCGCCGTCGTAGAAACTATAAGTGACACTAGCACCAACGTTCCAGCGGCGCTTGTTAGCATCGATACCTGGGAAAGTATTATCATTCCAGTTATTACCACCCGAAACCTTTACCGTTGGCTTATTGCCGGCATCAGCAATATCTATGTTATTCTCAGCTGTTTGAACTGCTAATGCAGCCTGCAGGACTTCCGGCCGATACTTCATGGCATAGTCCGTCGCTTCCTGGAGGGAAATGTTATACGTATCAAAGGGCAGCTGATGGTCGGCCAGGTTGAGCTTCGTTTCCAAGGGCAGGCCGAGGATGTTGTTCAAATTCGATTCAGAAATAGCTACAGCATTATCGGCGGTAAGAGCGGTTGTCTTGGCGTTGGCCAGGGAGACATCGGACGAGAGGACGTCGACTTTAGCCTTGGTGCCGACGTTGTACTGAGCCTGGACGTTGTCTAAGTGCCCTTGGAGGTTATCGACGGCTTCATGGTAGACGCCTTGCAGTTCTTTATTGGCCAAAAGCTGATAATATCCTTTGATAGCGCTGTATTTCGTAGCCTGTTCTGTTTTCAAAATAGTTTCTTGGGCATCTGTTTTACCTAATTTAGCATTGTCTATTTGACCCTCATAGAGACCTCCAGTATATAGAGGTAATTCTACAGATACTCCATTTGAAAAAGTATTTTGTGTACTAGCCACAGCTGGGCCGGCATTACGACTGGTATTAAATGTATAACCAACTTGTGGCATTTTTTTAGATTTAGCTTCATTAATAGCCGCTTCAGCCGATTTCAGTTTATATTGCGACATCTTGATATCCCGGTTGTAATCGAGGGCCATCTGAACGGTCTTGGGCAGGTTCAAATCGACAGTGCCATTGGTCGGTACGCGGCCGATGACGATGACCGGGTCGACTTCCTGGTTCTTCGCCCGCTTATCCGCTGCTTTTTCAGCACTCTTGGCGGCATCATCAGCGATTTTCTGGGCCAGTTCTTCGCGCAGTTCCGGCGTAATGTCTACGGGCCGGACGGCGTCGGCAGCCTTCTTGGCTTTGGCTTCGGCCTTGGCGGCTTTCTTCTGCTGGGCCTTTTCAGCCTTGATTTCCTGCTGTTCCGCTTTGGCGCGGGACTGGATCGCATCGGCCTGCGCTAAGTCGACAGGACGGACAGAAGCCGTCGTATCCGCTGCCGAAGCGGCGGCGACTGCGCTTATGGTCGTAATCATCATGGCGATGACCAATTTCTTGTACAGTTTGTTGTTCATCATGGGTACCCCCCGTTTATTTCTATAATCTGCTAAAAAGCGTAACTAATACCATAATAATTGCCACCGTCACTGCGACTCATCGGCCGCGTGAACTGGCTGAAAAGATAGAGATCCGGCGTCAGGCGGTACTGGGCCTTCAAACGGAAGCGCCAGTCATCGGGATCATAGCCTTCCAGAGACAAACGGAAAGGCCCGTCCCGGAAGAAGTCCAAGCCGGCACCGAGGTCGCCGTTGATCAGGCCGGCCCGCGTGTCGAACAGACGGCCGCGGCGGCCGTACTGCAAGTTGAGGTTCGTACCGTTGCCGATGTTCTCTGCCCCGACGAGGCCGAACGTATCGCCACGGTACACCTTAAAATTTACAGTGCCGCTGGTCTCATTCTTGGTCGTATTATATAAGAGTCCGGCTTCGCCCTGGACCTTGATGTCCGATGAGCCGCCGAGTATCTTATTCACTTTCGTCGTAATCTGGGCCGTATTATTCAGCGTCGTCTGAATATTGGCCTGGGTCTGCGGATCCGTCGTCATCTTTTCCATTGACTGAGCAATGGTCTCGAAGCGGTCGGTGATCTGCTTCATGTTGGCCGCCGTGGCCCGGACGTTAGCTGAAGCCGCGCCATCGCCGTCGAGGTTCTGCATGGACGCGTTCATCTGAGCTGTCATGGCTGCCATATTAGCCGTAATCTGCTGGATATTGCCGGCATTGGCATCCATCATCTGGCTCGTCTTGCCCGTAATGGCATCGATATTCTGGATGGAACCGCGCATAGCGGCCTGCGTCTTTTCATCGCCGATGATGGCATTGATATTCTTGACCATATCGTCAGCACTGCCCATGAGCTTGCCGGCACTGTCCATCATATCGTCCATGTTCTTGCCCTGGCTGCCATCGATGTAATCGCCATCGGCCAGAAGATGATTCTTATCATTGCCCGGCGTAATAGCTACGATTTTTTCGCCGAGCAGGCCGTCAGTGGTAATCGTCACTTTAGAATCCCGCGGGATTTCCGTCCCTTTTTCCAGTTTCATGGCCACATCGACGCCATCACGGGACGGTTTCACACTTTCAACCTTACCGACGTGGACGCCGACATAGCGGACGGAATTCCCTTTTTGCAGGCCATTGGCATCCTTGAATTCCGTATGGATGACGAAGCCCGGCTTGCCGAAAATCTCGGCATGAGCCAGGGTCAGGACGACAAAGGTGAATAAGAGGACGCCGACGATGGTAACCAGACCGACTTTTGCTTCTGCACTCCACTTCATAGGCTATCCCCTCTTTCTTCTGGAAGGCGCCCGCCGTGGATAAAGCGCTGCACTTCCTCGTCATCTGTATGGGCAAAGGTCTTCTTATCGGCAACGAGCCGGAAGCGCCCATCTTGTAAATAAGCCAGGCGGTCAGCCACATAAAAAGCGGAGTCCATGTCGTGGGTGACGATGACTGACGTCGCATGGATCTGCTTCTGCATGCTGACGACCAGGCGGTTGATATCCATACAGCGCAGCGGGTCCAGGCCGGCTGTCGGTTCATCGTAGAGGATGACCTGCGGGTCCAGGGCAATGGCCCGGGCCAGGCTGACGCGCTTCTTCATGCCGCCTGATAAATCGTTAGGCATCATATCTTCGATGCCCTCCAGGCCGACAAGACGCAGTTTTTCCTTGACGATGCGCTGAATCGTCGCTTCATCGTCTTTCGTATGCTGGCGCAGGCCAAAGGCGACGTTTTCGCCGACACTCATGGAATCGAAGAGAGCCGAATATTGAAAGACCATGCCCATGTGACGGCGCACGGCCGTCAGCTGTTCCTCATCATACCCTGTAATGTCGGCATCATGGAAGAAAATATGGCCTTTCGTCGGCTTCTGCAAGCCGATAATCAGGCGCAGGATCGTACTCTTGCCTGAGCCGCTGGCACCGAGTATCGCCAGCGTTTCGCCTTGATGGATATCTAAATTGATGTTGTCTAGTATGACCCGGTCGCCATAAGCGACGGTCACATCGCGAAGACGGATCATAGCACTCCTCAATACAATAGAACCGATAAGATATAATTGCAGATAAAGATAAAAATAATCGACGTGACGACAGACTTCGTCGTTGCCTGGCCGACGCCTTCAGCCCCGCTTTTGGCATGCATGCCTTCATTGCAGGCGACGAGGGCGATGATGCCGCCAAAGAACATGGCCTTGACCAGCCCGTAGACGACGTCGCTGACTTCCGTAAAGAGTTCAATAGAATTGATGTACGTAAAATGCGTAAGCCCGGCCCCCAGCGTTGCTACCCCGTAGCCGCCGGCCGTACCGATGACGTAGCCGTAAAAAGCCAGGACAGGCACCATGACGACGCAGGCTACAAAGCGCGGTACGACGAGATAGGCAATAGGGTTGACGGCCATACAGCGCAGGGCATCGATTTGTTCCGTGACCTTCATGGTCCCGATTTCAGCCGTCATAGCTGCACCGACGCGGCCGGCCATGACGACACCCGTCAGGATTGGCCCTAATTCACGGCCCATGGCGATAGACATGACACCGCCCAGCGTCGACTGAGCGCCATAGCGCAAGAGAATATCGACGATCTGCAAGGTCATGACCATCCCGGCAAAGAGCAGGGTCAGACTGACGATGGGCAGGGAATTGACGCCGAGATGAGCCATTTGGGCAATGGTCAGGCGGCGTTGTATCTTGGGCAGCTGACGCAAGGTCTGGGCAAAGAGGATGGCAACGACGCCGACTTGTTCAAAGACATGGAGCGTAAATTTGCCAATGCCTTCCAGGATTTCCTGCATGAAAGACCGTCCTTTCTTTAAGTATTATACTACTTTACTATACCATATAAAAAATAGTTATAAAACATTTAGATTCAATTGTGCCCAAATTGTGAGAAAGAAAAGAGAGAAAACTAAAATTCAGATTTGAGTTTTCCATAGCTAAAATAATAGCATTTTATGCGAAAAATGGCAAGGGAAAAGGCGCTGTCATATGAAGACAGCGCCTTTTCGAGTTTACAGTTTATAGTTTGCAGTTTGTAGTGGATGGTCAAAAATTTGAAACCCTCTTCTACAAACTACAAACTCTGTACTACAAACTATAATCTAGTGGAACATATCCAGGTCGACCGTGCGGATGGGTTCGGCCGATTTTTTATCCTGGCCTTTATCGGGCTTCTTGTCGCTTCCCTTATCCTCTTTCTTGCCCGCATCTTTGTTGTCATCACTGCCCTTATCGGCCTTGACCAGTTCATCGTCCTGCGAGGAGCCGTCGGTTTCGTCGCCGATGACGGCTTTCGCTTCATTGATGTTATGGTTCTTGGCTAAATAAGCATCGCGTTTTTCCGGTGTGACGACTTTGATAGTGATCTGGCCATCGCCTTTGACGATGTACGGTGTCGGAATAGAAGCTTTGGCATCGTTCGGGTTGTCATCGCCGAGATTATGCTTGCCCGGTTTGATGACATCCTTGGCGCTGTTCCCCGGTTCTTTACCGCGGATTTTTTCTTTCTTCACCTTCGTACCGCTTTCGTTGATCATACTGACACCCTGGCTGAGGATTTCGATGACCAAATCATTATTGGCATCTTCTTTTTCGATTTCCTTCTTCAGTTCATTGAAATCCTTATAATGGCGCAGGCGCTGAACGATTTCGTCTGTCAGGTTGTAGCGCTGCTTTTCAATGAGATACGGCAGTGGGATGACGCCGCCGCCGCGCACTTCCAGGGTCATATCCCCCAAAGGCTGGTTCTTGGGGACGGTAAAGCTCATGGTCTTCACTTCGTCGACGCCGCGGTAGGGATGGAGCTTGACCTTGAAATAGACATTATCGCCCGGGCTGACGACGACAGGTGCCGCCGAGGCATCCACGATGGTCGCCGACTTGCGGGCCTGCGTGATATCGACAGACATATTGATGTCCAGGATAGGATAGTCAATGAACTCGTTGTGCTTCAAGATGTCGAGGACATTATAGAGTTCATCGATACTCTTTTCATTGATATTATCTTCGGAATAATACATGTTATGCCGGGTAATATCCTTATCACGGCCATTGGACGAGCGGATGGTATACGACAAGGTCGCCGTACCGCCGCCAGTGCGGTCGATGGTCTTATTGACCGTATTGTACACCGTCGTAGCTGCCAGGACCGGCGTCAGTTCATTGTCTTCAATAATCTTGACGCGCTTGGTCATGGCCGTATCGGTGTCCGTATCCCTGGCCTTGATGACGACGGGGATGCCCGGTGCCAGATAGCCATACTGGCCGCCGATGCCGGCGCCGCGGTCCTGAGTGATCTTGCCCACTTCGGCACCGATAGAGCCCAGCTTAAAGGAACTGGACAGGTTATTGACGACCGTAAAGATGTAGGCATTGTGCATGAAATAATTGATGCTGCCCTTTTTCAGGAAGGGATGGCCAAAGGCGACAATCTGGTCGTTGTCGACGTAAGTGACCGTCCCGATGGCACCCATCTTCATATCGCCGTTGACGAAGGCTGCGGCGACGCTGCTGCCCGGTTCCAGGGGCAGGGCCGTACTGTCGCTGCTGGCCGAAGCCGTAT
>CABMPA010000047.1 GCA_902388315.1 uncultured Megasphaera sp.
ATAGCGCCGCCATGGATGTTGACTTTGTCCATATCGAAACCGAGTTCACGGCAGCAGTATACAGCCTGAGCTGCGAATGCTTCGTTAGCTTCGACGAGGTCGAGGTCTTTGACTTCCAGGCCTGCTTTAGCCAATGCTTTACGGGAAGAGGGAACAGGGCCAGTACCCATGATGGAAGGATCTACGCCAGCAGAAGCATAGCTTACGACTTTAGCCATCGGTTTGAGGCCGAGTTCTTTAGCTTTATCAGCGGACATGACTACGAAAGCAGCTGCGCCGTCGTTGATGCCGGAAGCGTTACCAGCGGTAACTGTGCCGCCTTTTTTGAAGGCCGGTTTCAATTTAGCAAGGCCTTCCATGGTCGTGCCTTCGCGCGGGAATTCATCGGTGTCGATGACGATGTCCTGTTTTTTCTGATGAACCGTTACCGGAACGATCTGGGATTTGAATGCGCCGCTCTTGATAGCTTCGCAAGCTTTGACCTGCGAACGGACACCGAGAGCATCCTGGTCTTCACGAGTGATGCCGAAACGTTCAGCAACGTTTTCAGCCGTGATCCCCATATGATAGTCGTTGAATGCGTCCCAGAGGCCATCTTTGATCATCGTATCGACGAGGACACCGTTGCCCATGCGATAGCCATAACGAGCTTTAGGAACAGCGAAAGGAGCCATGGACATGTTTTCCATGCCGCCTGCTACGATGATGTCAGCGTCGCCGGCTTTGATCATCTGAGCTGCCAAGGATACGCAGCGAAGACCGGAACCGCAAACTTTGTTAACCGTAAGAGCCGGGACTTCAATCGGCATGCCAGCTTTGATCATAGCCTGACGAGCCGGGTTCTGACCCTGAGCAGCCTGGAGGACGTTGCCCATTACGACTTCGTCGACATCTTTGCCTTCGATACCAGCGCGTTTGAGCGCTTCTTTAATGACGACAGCACCGAGTTCTACAGCCGGGGTGTTTTTGAAACCGCCGCCGAATTTACCAATTGCCGTACGGCAAGCACTTACGATAACTACTTCCTTCATTGGAATCACTCCTTGAAAATTTTTTACGTATAGAATAATTTTTGGCGTATCAGTATGAGAGGATACACCGTGCAAAAGCATCATAATAAAAATGATGCTTTGATATTGCTATCATACACCTTTTTTAAGAAAATGTATAGAGCACGTTCCAAAAATTACGTACTCTATACATCTCCATTACTTATTGCTAGGGAATAGGGAATTTTTAGTGAATTACAGACGTTCTACGATGATAGCCGTGCCCTGGCCGCCGCCGATGCAGAGGGAAGCCAGACCATATTTACCGTTGATTTCCGGTTCAGCCAATGCGTAGAGCAAGGTGACGACGATACGGGCGCCGGAGCAGCCAATCGGATGGCCGAGGGCGATAGCGCCGCCGTGGATGTTGACTTTGTCCATGTTGAGGCCGAGTTCGCGGACGCAGTATACGGACTGAGCTGCGAAAGCTTCGTTCAATTCGATGAGGTCCATCTGGTCGACGTTCATGCCAGTCTTCTTCATGACTTTGCGGACTGCCGGAACCGGGCCGGTACCCATGATAGCCGGTTCAACACCAGCCGAAGCCCAGTCGATGATGCGAGCCAGCGGTTTGATGCCGAGTTCTTTAGCTTTTTCAGCGGACATTACGACAACAGCAGCTGCGCCGTCGTTGATGCCGGAAGCGTTACCAGCGGTAACTGTGCCGTCTTTGATGAAGGCCGGACGGAGTTTAGCCAGTGTTTCCATGGTGCAGTTCGGGCGGATGAATTCGTCTTTGTCGATGACGACATCGCCTTTTTTCTTATGAATCGTTACCGGAACGATCTGGCTGTCGAATTTGCCTTCCTGCTGAGCTTTGTAAGCTAACTGTTCAGAACGGCAAGCTAATTTATCCTGATCTTCACGGGTTACACCGAAGCGGGCAGCGACGTTTTCAGCCGTTACGCCCATGTGGTAGTTGTTTTCGGTGCAGAACAGGCCATCGCGCATGAGCAAGTCTTCGAGGACGCCGTTACCCATACGGTAGCCGCGGCGGCCTTTAGCGATGGAGTAGGGGGCGTTGGACATGGATTCCATACCGCCGGCTACGATGATGTCGGCATCGCCGAGTTTAATCTGCTGGGAAGCGAGGGAAATGGCACGCATACCGGAACCGCAGAGTTTATTCAATGTGAAAGCAGGAACTTCCTGAGGAATACCCGAATGAAGGGCTACCTGACGGGCTGTGTTTTCACCGCAGCCGGCCTGGAGTACGTGGCCCATGATGACTTCGTCGATCTGGTCTACAGGAATACCTGCGCGTTTGATTGCTTCAGTAACAGCAGCTACACCGAGGTCTACAGCGGTGACATCTGCGAACTGGCCATTGAAACTGCCGATGGCCGTACGGCAAGCACTTACGATAACAGCATCTCTCATTACAAAAACCATCCTTTCTGATGTGAAACAAAGTATAGAATAATATAGTATATAAGACTTAGTTGACGGAGCCGCCGCTTACGCAGCTCCTTGGGGGTTACGCTGAAATGAAGAACTTGAGTTCTAAATTTCACAATCTCCATGCCTATATAGTACATTTTTTCACAAGGAAATGCAAGAGGAAAATGAATTTTCCCTATGCTAGATAATCATGATAAAGAAAGTAGCAGATACGAAAAGAATAAAGAGAACGAATAATTCGCTATGCGCATTGTTAGCAGCTCGTAACCCCTAGCCACGAAAATAGGGACTGTCGCACGAAGGTTTCTGCTATCATGCCATTTAAAATCCTTTACTAAAAACTACAAACTGCAAACTTAATACTCAAAAAGGGCTTGCCGCTACGCGGCAAGCCCTTTTCCTATCCCTCTTAAAGAAGATGAGCGATGAAGCTGTATGAAAGTAAAGCACTCATGGAGATGATGATTTTTGCATTGGCACTTAAGTTCATAGTTCTTACCTCTTTTCTTCCTTAATATATGACGATACTTAATAATTTTAAATGATTCCCAGATATTCGTTCTGCTTGAAGTGAACTCTTTATCTATAAATATAATAACATATGAGTAAATAAAATCAATAGCCTAAAAGAGCAATGATAGGGGCGATAAATGATTTAAACGCAATACATGGCTGTTAATCAGTATAAAACCAAGAAAACAAGGGCGGATTTTTTTTAAAAATAAGAAAGATGAGGTGAAAAACAGGAAGTATAAAGCAATATAAAATAAATATTTATTCATAACAGAAAAATATTAAAATTTACGTTTAAATAAAGGTTAAACTTAAAAATGAGTAAATGCACGTTCTTTGCGGTACTAGCGGCGACTTAAGAAATGCCTTATAATAGATATATCTGCTGGCGGATGGCGGACTGTTCAACTGTCAGTATCGACTAAAATCGCTATTATTAATGTATTATATATATTAGGAGGAACACCATGGGATTTTTTGATGCCTTTTTTAAAGAGCACCAGCGTACGAAGAGTGAAGAAATCTATGACAATGCCTTGCAAATTTTTAACTCACCAGAGTTACAGAACCAGGCTTTATCAGGAGAACTGGCCGACAAGGTGAGAAATGGGGAAGACTGCGACATCATTCCGGGGTCATATGGTCGTTTTGGCCACGATATAACCAATCCGATCCCCGTCAATGGGCCCAGTGGTGAATTCGTCTACTTATCGCGCCTGCGCCTGCGCCGGACTGGGTCCATGGTCTTTTTCCACAAGGCCGGCAGCGCCGGCGGCATCGATATCTTTGAATTGACCAACGTCAGTGGCAAGTTTGTCGACCGCCTGTATGTCGACATGTATCATCCCCGTTGTTCCCGGCGCTATCCTGAGGGCTATACGCTGGAACGGGAAGCTGTCTTTCCCCGCGGGGTGACGACGAATCTGCCTGATTTCCCTCAGGGCCTTTACAAGGCCATTAAAAAGGAAGCGAAAAAGCGCTTGGGCATCGATGTCGCTGAAAGAGAGAGCGACTGCATCGATGTAGCGGCTGTCCAGGGCGCGTTAGCCCATCTGCGGCAGGAAAGGCCGGTGACTCCTGTCATGAAGCCATTGAAATAAAGGGAAACTATGGTATAATTACACCAGGTTAGTAATGTAGATTATTAGGAGGGTTATCGATGAGAGAATTACCGAAAGCACATGAAATTTGGCGCCACTTCAAAAAAAATACTTATGAAATTATCACCATTGCCGAACATACGGAAACCGGTGAAAAATTCGTCATTTATAAGGCATTGCACGATACGATGAAGACCTATGCCCGTCCGTTAAAGGATTTCATGAGCGAAGTCGATAAGGAAAAATATCCCCGTGCTGAACAGGATTACCGCTTTGTCAAGGTGAAATAATCTTGACAATGCCTGTCCTGGCTGATATAATATAGACTGTTGAAAATAAAGCAGAAGCTATCCGCTTCTCACCTTACAAGACGATTGTGTCACTAGGGTCTATGACGGAAACGTAGAGCGGATAGTCATGCTATCCGTTCTTTTTTTATTTCGGAGGTGAAAGACGATTAGTAAGGAATTACGTATCAACGATCAAATCAGAGCCCGTGAAGTACGCGTGGTCAGTGATTCTAACGAACAGCTCGGTGTCATGTCTCTCCGTTCGGCCCGCCAGATTGCGGAAGAACGGCATTTAGACCTGGTAGAAGTCGCACCGAATGGCAAACCGCCTGTCTGCCGCATCATGAACTACGGGAAATACCGTTATGAACAGCAGAAGCGTGAAAAGGAAGCCAAGAAAAAACAGAAAGTCTTGACATTGAAGGAAGTAAAGCTTCGTCCCAATATCGAAGACCATGACTTCTACGTTAAGATGAAAGCTGCGCAGCGTTTCCTGGGTGAAGGCAGCAAAGTCAAAGTTACGATCATGTTCCGCGGCCGCGAAATGAGCCATCCGGAACTGGGCCGTGATTTGCTGGTTCGATTCGCTGATGAATTGAAAGACACCGCCCATGTAGAAAAAGAACCTAAAATCGAAGGCAGAAACATGACTATGGTCATCGCTGTCAACAAGAAGTAACAGGAGGACAATTATTATGCCGAAATTGAAAACTCGCCGTGCTGCGGCAAAACGCTTTAACACAACTGGTACAGGTAAAATCAAACGCATGAAACCGTATAAGAGCCACATCCTGGAAAGCAAGAGCCCGAAACGTAAACGTAACCTGAGAAAAGCTACGCTCGTTTCCAAGACCATGACCGAAGCCGTCCGCAAGATGTGCCCGTTCATCTAATAGGGAAAATACTTTTTTTGATATAGATTCGGAGGAATAGACTAATGGCAAGAATTAAAGTTGGCGTTACAGCACACGCTCGTCATAAAAAAATCTTAAAAATGGCTAAAGGCTATCGCGGTACCCGCAGCCGTCTCTTCAAAAAAGCTAACGAAAGCGTCATGAAAGCGCTCTACTACGCTCGTCGTGACCGCCGCGCCAAGAAACGCGAATTCCGTAAATTGTGGATTGCCCGTATCAACGCTGCAACCCGCGCTAACGGCCTCAGCTACAGCCGCTTCATCTGCGGCCTGACCAAAGCTGGTGTCATCGTAAACCGCAAAATGCTCGCTGACCTCGCTGTCAACGACGCAGCTGCTTTCGCAAAACTCGTAGAAGTCGCAAAAGCACAGTAATCATATGGGACTGTCCCGTGAAGGCTTTGGTCATCATGGGCGGTCCCTTTTTATAGTTCATAGTACAGAGTTTGTAGTTTGTAGAGGATGGCTTTAAATTTAAAAACCTTCACTGCAAACTAAAAAGGGGCTGTCGCACGAAGTTCTTTGTCATCATGCGAGGCCCCTTAAACTTAAAAGTTTTTCGTTCGTAGTTCATCGTTCATCGCAATGGATTTATATTTTTAATCCCATACGACAAACGATGAACGACCTACGATCAACGTAAAAAGAGGCTGTCTTAATGCGACAGCCTCTTTTTTTCAATGCCGCCAGGCCTTGGGCACGGGGATGAGGAAGGCGAAGATGGCGCCTATGATGGCGCTTATCCAGAGGCATTGCAGGGCCGCAGGGATGCCCCACTGGTCGGCGCCCCAGCCGACGATAGGCGAGATGAGGCCGCCGATGGTCGTCGTCAGGCCCAGGGTGACACCCGATGCGAAGCCGACATTCTTGCCGAGGTAGGTCTGCCCGAGAACGACGATAGGGCTGTAAGCGGCGAACAGTGAGAAGGCTACCGGGATGAGCAGCAGCGTCGCTGCCATGAGGTTGGTGCTGTTGACCAGGAAGAACATGGACGGGATCATGAGTACCATGGAACCACGGAGGACGCGGAGAAAACCGAAGCGGTCCGCCAGGACGCCGCCGGCGAAGGTGATGACGACGCCCATGGAAAAGAGGATGGACAAGGCCAGGCTGCCCGTTGACGGCGAGGCATGAAGGACATGGATCCAGTAGAGAGGGATGAAGGTATTGCAGACCGTAAAGCCGATGGAACGGACGAAGATGACGACGGACAGGCGGGCGAAAGCGCTCCAGTCGTTGGTCCGGACTTCGCCGGGATGGGCCTTCTTTTCAGCGGTCGCAGCCTCACGGACCAGGGATAAGATGCGCGGCATCTGATGGTATAGGACGAAGGCAATGATCGCGTTGACAATGCCGAAGACGACCAGGCCGTGGATATCGAAGGCATAGGCGCAGGCACCGGCCACCATGGGGCCGATGGCGAAACCGGCATTGCCGCCGACAGAAAAGGTCCCCAGGGCCTGGCCTTTGCGGTCGCCGGCGATGTTGTTGACCATGCGGGCCGCTTCAGGATGATAGATGGAGGAGCCGAAGCCGCTGAACATGGAGCAGAGGAAGATGAGCCAGTAGTTCTGTGTGAAGGCCAGCAGGGTCAGGCAGAGGCCGCAGAGGATGGGGCCGAGTGGGGCGAACCAGGGTTTGGATACCTTATCGGAGTAATAACCGAAAATAGGCTGGGATACGGACGATAAGAGCATGTTGGCAAAGATGAGCGTCGCTGCGTCCTGGTAGCTCAGGTTGCACGACGAGATGAAATAGGGCAGGAGGGCCGGGATGGCACCTTGGGCCCAGTCTACGGAAAAATGGCCCGTAGCGAATAGGTATACATAAGGACTCAGTTTCTTCATGCAAATTCTCCTTTCAGGAAGTTGAAATCATATCTATTATAGCATAGGCTGTTTTCCTTTTCACATTGGTGTTATAATAATAACAAACTAATCAATATATATTAAAAGGAGTTGTTATTATGGCATCAAAAGAAATGTACGCCCTGGGCTCCCAGGCTTCGGTCATCCGTGACCTTTTCGCTTATGGTCAGCAGCAGGCAGCTGTCGTCGGCAAGGAAAATGTCTTTGATTTCAGTATCGGTAATCCGACCGTCCCGGCTCCGGCCTGCGTTAAAGAAGCCATTGAAGACATCTTGGAAACGCGGGAATCCGCAGCCATCCACGGGTATACGGCCGCTTCCGGGGATACGGCCGTCCGCCAGGGCCTGGCCGATTTCATGAATAAGACTTATGACGCCCAGGTACGGGCCGATAATTTCTACATGACCTGCGGGGCTGCAGCTTCGCTGACGATCAGCCTCAAAGCCCTCGTCGAAGGTCCGGATGACGAAATCATCCTCATTGCGCCGTTCTTCCCGGAATATACGGTCTTCATCCACAACGCCAATGCCAAAGCCGTCATCCTGCCGCCGGATACGGAACATTTCCAGATTTCCCTGGACGCTTTGGAAAAGGCCATCACGCCGCATACACGGGCGGTCATCATCAATTCGCCCAATAATCCGTCCGGTGTCGTCTATTCTGCCGATACGTATAAAAAACTGGCTGCCCTGCTGACGCGGAAATCTCAGGAAATCGGCCATCCTGTCTATATTATTTCAGATGAACCGTACCGGGAAATCATTTACGATGGCCTTCCCATCCTCTATGTCCCGAAATTTTATAAGGATACGATCATCTGCTATTCTTACAGTAAATCTCTGAGCCTGCCCGGCGAACGTATCGGTTATGTCCTGGTCCCGGACTGTGCTGCTGATGCCGGGGAAGTCTATACAGCTGTCTGCGGTGCCGGCCGCGCTATGGGATTTGTCTGTGCGCCCCATCTCTTCCAGGATGTCGTCCTCAAATGCCTGGGGCAGACCAGCGACATGAACATTTACGACGAAAACCGTAAACTCTTATATAATGGTTTAAAGGAAATGGGCTACGACTGCGTTTATCCGAGCGGCGCTTTCTACCTTTTCGTCAAATCGCCGGAAGCCGATGCCAAGGCTTTCTCGGATAAGGCTAAGAAGCTGAATCTGCTCATCGTCCCGGCCGACAGCTTTGGCTGCCCTGGTTATGTCCGCGTATCGTACTGTGTCGATCCGGATATGATCAAACGGTCTTTTGCTGCCTTTAAGACCTTGATGGAACAGTATAAGTAAAAAGATGTAAGAAATTGGAAAAATTTCCTTGACACGTCCTGTATCTGTGGTATACTAAACGAGTCGTTAGGAAATGGGCCTATAGCTCAGCTGGTTAGAGCGCACGCCTGATAAGCGTGAGGTCGGTGGTTCAAGTCCACCTAGGCCCACCAATTTTTTACTTGACAATTTTCTGCGATATGTTATACTAAGCAAGTCCCATGACATGGGCCTATAGCTCAGCTGGTTAGAGCGCACGCCTGATAAGCGTGAGGTCGGTGGTTCGAGTCCACCTAGGCCCACCACACAGACCATCGTTTGGATTATTCCGGAACGATGGTTTTTTTTTCAACAGAAGGAGGGGAGACCATGACGGAAAGTGAAAGGCAGCTCCAGGCGATGGCCTTGTCTATCCAGGCCGCCCGGCAGAAGAACGGATGCAAGGCCGCCGTCACGGCACCGCCGGCAGGGGCCGATACGATTCCCAATCTTGGCGGCGAAGCCCGGGCAGGAGACTGTCTGGTCAGCATGCTGGCCAGCGGCAGCAAGGGCAATGCCGCCTATATCCGTTGTGGGAAGACGAACATCCTCATTGATGCCGGTATCAGCTGTCGCCGTATCGAACAGGGATTGAAGCGCTATGATTGTGCTTTAGGCGATCTCGATGCCGTCTTCATCACCCATGAACATTCAGACCACGTCAACGGCCTGGCAACGCTCCTGAAAAGGACGGCTATGCCTGTCTATACGACGGCCGAGACCTGGCAGGCCATCGGGAAGAAAGTGGACGGTTTCCAGGACCGCTTCGTCCGCCTGACACGGCGCGTCGGCTTGAAAGATATACAGGTCGTCCCCTTTGCCATATCCCATGATGCGGCCCGGCCCGTTGGCTATACGATCTGCCATGGCGGATCGAAGATTACCCTGGCGACGGATTTGGGTTGTGTGAGTCCGGACGTCGCAGCCGCTGCGGCCTATGCGGATATCCTCATCCTGGAAGCCAATCACGATGAAGGCATGGTCCGCAACGGCCCTTATCCCTATCCCCTCCAGCAGCGCATCCTCGGCCGCTGGGGGCATTTGTCCAACAAGACAGCAGCCGCTTTCCTGGCTGGTCTGCCGTCGAAGGGCGTCATGCGGGTCCTCCTGGCCCACCGCAGTGAAAAGAACAATACGCCGTCCCTGGCACTGCACACGATGCGCACCATCCTGTCTCAGGCCGGACGAGTCATTGGCCAGGATATTCTGTTACGATTGGCCTGCCAGAAGGGCAGTGTCCGCTTCCAGGAAGGGAGTCATGAAGTATGATGCAACGCAAACATGTCATTACGGCGGCAGCCGCCGTCGTCCTCATCGCCGTCGGCGTCTTTGGCGGATTCAAGATTCACGATGCCTTTTTTACGCCGAGCGGCACCTATAACGGGACCGTGAACCAGCTCCAGGAACCGTCGAAATCGGAATCCATCTCCGATGCCCGCAATACGGCCGTCGTCCAGGCTGCCAAGAAGGTCAGCCCGGCTGTCGTCGGCATTACAACCAAAGTCTATAACCGCGATATGTTCAACCGGAAAGTCCTGGTTGGTGAAGGCGTCGGTTCCGGCGTCATCTTTGATAAGGCCGGCTATATCGTAACCAATAACCACGTCGTCGGCACGGCCAAGACGGTCATCGTTTCCTTGGCCGATGGCCAGAGTACGGAAGGGACCGTCGTCGGACGCGATGAAAAGACGGACTTAGCCGTCGTCAAGATTAAGATGGACAACCTGCCCGTCGCTGAATTCGGGGACAGCGATTCCCTGCAGGTCGGCGAACCGGCCATCGCTATCGGCAACCCGCTGGGCCTGGAATTCCAGGGGA
Organism: uncultured Megasphaera sp.; assembly: GCA_902388315.1. Lineage (GTDB taxonomy): Bacteria > Bacillota > Negativicutes > Veillonellales > Megasphaeraceae > Megasphaera. The sequence goes on from CABMPA010000047.1 coordinate 10,257, forward strand.
CGGTTACGGTCGGCGTCATCAGCTCCCTGAACCGGACCATCGGGGCTGAAGGGCAGAGCATGAAGCTCATCCAGACTGATGCCGCCATCAATCCTGGCAATTCCGGCGGCGCCCTCGTCGATGCGGACGGCAAGGTCATCGGCATCAACAGTGCCAAGATTTCCAAGGAAGGCGTCGAAGGCCTGGGCTTTGCCATTCCTATCAATGCAGCCCGTCCGATTTTGCAGGACCTCATCAAGAACGGCAAAGTCGTCCGCCCGTACCTCGGCTTGTACGGCCTGGACCAGCAGATGGCGGCCCGCTTCGGCATGAAGCTGAACGTAGCCGGTATCTACGTCTATAAAGTGGCCGCCGGCGGACCGCTCGACCAGGCAGGCCTCCGCCATGGCGACGTCATCATGAAACTCGATGGCACCGATGTCAAAGATTTCAGCGCCCTCCAGAGCGTCATGGATAAGCACAATGTCGGCGATTCGGTCAGCCTCGACTACACGCGCAACGGCTCGGACCATGAAGTCACCGTCGTCCTTCAGGAAAGCCCGCAGAACGATTCGTCTGATCAGGAAGACGGGGCCAACTGATGAAGTACCATGTCATTACCATCGGCAAAATCAAAGAGAAATATCTCACGGCCGGCATTGATGAGTTCTTGAAGCGCCTGCGCCCGTACGGCCAGGTAGAGCTCACCGTCCTGCCCGAAGAGAAGATGCCCGATAACCCGTCGCCGGCCCAGAAGGCCCAGGTCCTCGACAAAGAAGGGGAGAAGATGCTGCGCCACGTCCGCCAGGGATCGCATCTCTTCGCCTTGGACGTGCAGGGCAAACTCGTGTCGTCCGAAGATTTAGCGGCATCCTTTGCCAAACTGGCCCTGTACGGCTGCAGCGAGATTTCCTTCATCATCGGCGGCCCCTTCGGCCTGAGCGACCTCGTCCGCCGCAAAGCCGACAGCTGCATCTCCTTTGGCCGCATCACCCTGACCCATCAGATGATACGCCTCCTCTTATTAGAACAAATCTACCGCGCCATCAAAATCGACCGGCACGAACCGTATCATTTATGAGCAGTCAGCAATGAACAACTAAACAGGGACTACGCACGAAGGCTTCTGTCATCATGCGTAGTCCCTGTTTCTTTAGTTTGTAGTAGGGAGTTTGTAGTTTGTAGAGAAAAGCTTTAAATTTAAAAACATCCACATCAAACATCAAACTTTCAACTTCAAACTCAA
>CABMPA010000048.1 GCA_902388315.1 uncultured Megasphaera sp.
CCCGGTTGAGCAGGGCCACGCGCCAGCCCTGGGATTGCAGGCGCCGGGCCAGCATACACGCCGTCGGCGTCTTGCCCGTACCGCCGACGGTAATATTTCCCAGGCTGATGACGACGGCCGGCACCTGTTCCTGCCGTTCCGGATGGTCGGCAATAGAATGATATTTGGCCAGGACGCCTTTCCGGTACAGCCAGGCTGCCCCACTGAGCAGGGCCAGGGCCGGCCAGTCCCAGCAATGATGAGGGCCGCTGCCGGTGAGGTGATGGAAATAGGCTGCCGCCCAGTTGCGAAAAGACATAGGCTCACCTCCTGCCATGGACATCCTCCAACATCCGCTGCAACTGTTCCAGATTCTTCCGAGTGGCCCCCTGGTTTTCCTGGACCACTTCGATACAGCTTCGCTTCATGGCTTCGGCCCGGTCCGGATGGATAAGGATATCCAGGCAGGTGTCGATGAATTCCTTTTCATTCTTGACCATGACGCAAGCGCCGCGGCTGCTGAGGAGATCAAAGATTTCGACGAAGTTGAACATATTGGGACCGACGACGATAGGCTTGCCATGGGCCGCCGGTTCCAGGATATTATGGCCACCGATATGGGCCAGGCTGCCGCCGACGAAAATGAGGTCGCCCAGACTGTAGACGCGGCCCAGCTCGCCGATCGTATCGAGAATGACGCCGTCATAATCCGCTTTGACCGGTTTCCCGGCTTTCATATCGCTGCGCTTGACCATGGTGATGCCATGTTTCAGCCCTTCGTCGACGATGAGGTCGGCCTGGTAGATATAGCGCGGCGCAATGATCAATTTAGCCTCCGGGAAATGGTCCCGTATCTTGACGAAAGCCTTGTAGACCGGGCCGTTCTCCCCTCTATGGGTACTGCCGGCAATCATGATGGGATACGTCCCTTCGGCAAACCCCAGTTCATGGAGAAAACGCTTCTTTTCTTCTTCCGTGACGATGCCATAAGTCTGGTCGTACTTGGTGTTGCCCGTAACGATAACCTTGTTGGGATCGGCACCGATATCGATGATATACTGGGCGTCGATGCGGCTCTGCATGCAGAACATGCGGATCGTCGACAAGACGCGGCGCGTAAAGAAAGTGATCATCCGGTAGCGGACGGCACTGCGCTGGCTGATGCGGCCGTTCATCATCATGACCGGGATGTGCTTGTCCGCAGCGATGCGCAGGAAATTCGGCCAGATCTCTGTTTCGACGAGGACAATGGCCTGGGGATTGACGATAGTCAGGATGCGGTTGGTCAGATATGGCAGGTCCAACGGGAAATAGAGGATCCCGTCGGCACCTTTGATGATCTGATGGGCCATGCGGAAGCCCGTCGCCGTGACGACAGAGACGATGATGACTTCATCGGGATGGGTCTTGCGCATTTCCCGTACAATCGGACTGGCCGCAACGATTTCCCCGACCGACGCAGCATGGACCCAGATGGCATGGCGATTGGATATTTTATCTTTTAATTCTTCCGGCAAAAAGCCGATACTCTGTTTGATACGCTGATAAAATCCTTCTTCCCGGATGAGCCGGTAAATGAGCATGGGAATGAGTGTCGCCCAATAAATGAGGAGCAGGATATTATACAGCCAGTACATGGGGTGCGATTTTAGATTTTTCATCACAATCAACCTTCTGACGCTGTTTCTTCCGTAGTATCGTTGAACTGTACGGCATAGAGGTGGGCATAAAGGCCCTCCTTGGCCAGCAGTTCTTCATGGGACCCTTCTTCGACGATGCGGCCATGGTCGATGACGACGATGTTGTCAGCATTACGGACCGTACTCAGGCGATGGGCGATGACGACAGCCGTTCGGCCTTCCATGAGGCGGTCCAAAGCGGCCTGAACGATTTTTTCGCTTTCCGTGTCGAGCGCCGACGTCGCTTCATCGAGGATGAGGATGCGCGGGTTCTTCAGGATAGCCCTGGCGATGGCGATACGCTGACGCTGGCCGCCGGACAGGGAGCTGCCCCGGTCGCCGACGAGGGCTTCATAGCCGCCAGGCAGTTCTCTGATGAAATCATGGGCGTTCGCGGCCTTAGCTGCGGCGACGACTTCTTCATCGGTCGCATCGAGGCGGCCATAGAGGATGTTCTCCCGTACCGTCGCATTGAAGAGCATCGTTTCCTGTGGTACCAGACCGATCTGCTGGCGCAGGGACGAAAAGGTGACATCGCGGACATCAATGCCGTCGATAGTCAGGCTGCCGCCGGTGACATCATAAAAACGGGGCAGCAGGTTGGCCACCGTCGATTTGCCAGCCCCGCTGGGACCGACGAGAGCGACGACTTCGCCGGGAGCGACTTTCAAATTGAAATCGGTCAGGGCCGGGTGGTCTTTATCATAAGCAAAGGATACGTGGTTGAATTCGACTTCCCCCTTGACCGGCGGCAGGACGATGGCATCCTTCTTTTCCTTGACGTCCGGTTCCGTATCGATGGTTTCAAAGACGCGGTCGGCAGCGGCCAGGGATTTCTGGATGTCGCCGTAGATTTCGCTGATGCGGCGGACCGGGTTGGCCAGATTGATGGCGTAAATGAGGAAGGCGATGAGGGCGCCGGCTGTCATTTCACCGTTGATGACGCTCATGCCGCCATACCAGATGATGCCCGTGACGGCGATGGCTGCAAAGAACTGGATGAACGGCGTCAGCAGCGCCGTCAGCTTGGTCGTCGTCATGAGGGCCCAGAAGTTGCGGTCGTTCTGGACCATGAAGCGGCGGATTTCAAAATCTTCGCGGTTGAAGGAACGGATGATGCGGATTCCCGAAATGGCCTCTTCCAAAAGCGACGTAATGTCGGCCATCTTGCCCTGGACGTCGTGGCCGGCCTGGCGCAGGCGGGTACCAAAGAAGTTGATCGTAAAGACGACCAGGGGGACGATGACCAGCGTCAAGAGGGTCAGCTTCCAATAGAGGAAGAGCATGGAGCCCAGGGAGCCGACGAGAATGACCGCTTCCTGGACGAAGGAAATGAGGTTGCCTGCAATAGCCGTCTGCAAGGCCGTGACGTCGTTGGTCAGGTTGCTCATGATGTTGCCTGTCTTGTGCTTATCGAAGTAAGACAGGGACAGGGTCTGCAAATGGCGGTACAAGGTTTCGCGGATATCGTTGACGATTTTCTGACCGACAAAACTCATGAGGTATTTCTGGCCGAAATAGAAGAACCCGCGGAGCAGGAACAGGACCAGGATACCGATGACGATGAGGTTCAGCGTGTAGATATCCTTATTGGCCAGTACCTTATCGATGACGTCCTTGATGAGCCACGGGACGACGACATTGCTCGCCCCGGACAGAGCCATACAGATGATGGCGACGACGAGGCGCATCTTGTACGGCTTGATGAACATTAATAATCTCTTATAACTTTGCCAACTATTGTATTGCTTCATGGGCACCTCTTTCTCTTGCAAAATCTAAGATAGCCTGGGTCGTCCGCTGGACAGCGCCAGGTTCCCCCATCGTGCGGCGGACAGCCGTCAGGGATTCGTGCAATGCTTCACGACGCACCTTGTCGGTAATCATGGGTACCATGGCGGCCGCAATATGCGCTGGCGTCACCTCATCCTGCCACAATTCAGGGATGACCCGATGGCCCATGATGATGTTCGGCAGGCCGATGCTATCGATATGGACCAGGACTTTCGATAACCAGTAGGTCAGGCGGTTGACACGATAGATGAGGAGCGTCGGCAGGCCCATGAGGGCCGTTTCCAGCGTCGCCGTCCCCGAAGCGGCAATGGCAGCCGTACTGAGGTTCATCATATCGTACACCCGGTCTTCACCAATCGTGACGTCGATTCCCGAAGGCCGTATCAGTTCGTCCAGCAGGGTTTCATCAATCGTCGAAGCCCGCGGCAGGATGAACTGGACATCCCCGGCCTCCTTGCGGATGAGCTTGGCCGCTTCCAGCATACACGGCAGCAGGCCGCGTACTTCCTGGACCCGGCTGCCCGGCATGAGGAGAACCGCAGGCTTCCGCTCATCCAGTCCGAAATAGGCACAAGCTTCACGGCGGCTCATAGTCGCATGGACCGTATCTACCAGGGGATGGCCGGCGTAGATGACATTCGTCCCCATGTCTGCATACATCCTGGCTTCAAAGGGAAAGAGAGAAATAGCTAAGTCCGTGTACTTGGCAATGGTCTTTCCCCGGCTCTTGTGCCAGGCCCAGATGGTCGGCAGGATGTAATAGATGACGGGGATACCCGCCGCTTTCGCCGCCTTGATGAGGCGCATATTGAAGCCGGGATAGTCGATGCAGACCAGGACATCCGGTTTTTCCCTGCGCATCGTATCGACAAGGAAATCGCGGAGGCGGAAGAAAAAGGGAATCTTGCGGATGATTTCCCCGACACCGATGACGCCTAAGTTCTTGATATCGTAGATGATGTCGACGCCGGCTGCGGCCATTTCCCTGCCGCCCATACCGAGCAGTTCGATCTGCGGATCGAGTTCCCGCAAGGACCGGGCCAGGTTGGCCCCGTGCAGGTCGCCGGACGCCTCACCGGCAGAAAACATGATTTTCATAGGCTCTCCTAAAAGTTCTTATCGACGGCACAGATACAGATGTCATGGCGGTTGGCCAGGTCCAGGACTTCTTCCTGTTCGACGAAGAGGGTCCGTCCGGCTTCCATAGCCAGGACATTGCATTTACTTTCAATCATGGACAAGATCGTCTGCTTGCCTACAGCCGGCACATCAAAACGGGGATCCTGGTTGGGCTTGGCCACTTTGACGACGACGGACTTCTCCCGTCCCAGGGCGCCGCCGCGGCGGATGCAGGCATCGGTCCCTTCAATGGCTTCGACAGCCATGACGGCCTTGTGCTTGACGACGACGGTCTGGCCGATGTCCATGCCGCCCATGGCTTTGGCCGTGACGAAACCGAAGCGGATATCGTCTTCTTCAGACGCCGTCGGTTTGCGGTGCGACAAGACGCCGCAAGCCGGCATGAGGGGCTTCAGGTACAAGGTCTGGTCGACGACTTCCAAGCCATCTTTGGCCAATTCTTCGACGATGGCCAGCATGATCGTGTCGTCCTTGCGGTTGCGCAGTTTCGCCAGCAGCTTGATGGCCCGCCAATCGGGGAACTTCAAGCCTTTGAAGAGGATTTCCTTCGTGACCTTGCCAATCATGGTCACTTTGGCGATGCCATTCTTCTTGAGCGTCTTGATGACCTTATCCAATTTGGCGACATTGATTTCATAATACGCATCTGCTTCGGCAGACAGTTCCGGTTCGACATCACTGACGACGGCGATGACGACGACTTCGTGACCCAGCTGCTTGGCAGCGCGCATAAATTCTACAGGCAGTTTGCCGACACCGGCAAGCAATCCTACTTTTTCCATAGCAATCATCCTTATTCATAAAGAGAAATATTCATCTTTATATTATAACAAAAAAACAGGCTCCCTGTCAGCAAAAAAAGGGGCCATCGCAGACGCGACACCCCTTTTTAGCCACTAGCGGCTGCCTAATCTTTCGTTCCTCTGCAGATACCGCGGTCGGCATTGCGGAGGAAGCGGAGGAAATGTTCTACTTCTTCATAGCTGTCCAGTTCCTGTTCCATTTCAGCGATAGCCTGGCGCAGGTTCAGACCGGAACGGTACAAGATGCGGAAAGCCTTCTTCAATTCCCGGCGTACTTCTTCCGGGATACCTGCCCGCGAAAGGCCGACACTGTTCAAGCCGATACAGCGGGCCGGCTGGCCGTCGGCGATGACGAAAGGCGGAATATCCTGAACGACTTTAGCCAGGCCGCCAATCATGCTGTTGCGGCCGATCTTGACGAACTGATGGACGCCGGCAATGCCGCCGATGACGACGCGATCTTCGACGGTAACGTGACCAGCCAGGCCGGCACAGTTACTCATGATGACGTGGTTGCCGACGACGCAGTTATGGGCCACATGAGTACATGCCTGGAAGAGGCAGTCGTTGCCAATGCGCGTTTCTTCCCCTTCACCGGTAGCCGTGCTGACGGTGACGAATTCCCGGAACACCGAACGGTCGCCGATGATCAGATAACTCTTTTCGCCGTGGTATTTCAGATCCTGTGGTTCCGAACCAATGGAACAGCTCGGGAAAAACCGGCAATCCTTGCCAATCGTCGTCCAGCCGTCGATGGTAACATGGGCCATGATTTCTGTTCCGTCACCAATGGTAACGTGGGGCCCGATAACGGCATACGGCCCGATTTTGACACCGGCACCAATTTTTGCCTGCGGGTCTATAATAGCCGTCGGATGTATCATGCTCTGAGGCATGTTATTCGTTTCCTCGGTCATTAAAGTCACTCCTCGCTTCCCTGCCTGAGCGGCAGGCGCTTATTTTCAACCTAAATTACATATTGTTTATACTCGCAGAAGACCAGTCCGGTTTTGCCAGGCAAAATCAGGCTTTTTCCCGCTATAATCCGCTTTATACTTGCAAATACGCCCATTTAGGCTGTTATTTAACATGTCATAAATTTTTTAACTTATTTTTTTGCGTTCTGACCCGGCATGAGGGCAAAGAGATATTCGCCTTCGGCACAGAGCGTATCGCCAACATGGCACTGTGCCTTGACCTTGCCCATGCGGCCTTTGATTTTTTCGATGTCGGCCCGCATGACCAGCTGGTCGCCAGGGATGACGGGATGGCGGAAGCGCAATTTATCAATACCCGTAAAGAACGGGATAAGGCCACGGTTTTCTTCCGGATAAAGCAGAGCTACGCCGCCGACCTGAGCCATGGCTTCGGCGATGAGGACACCGGGCATGACCGGTTTGCCCGGAAAATGGCCCTGGAAAAATTGTTCATCAAAAGTGGCATTCTTGATACCGATAGCGTACTTCATCGGTTCCAATTCGATGATGCGGTCTACGAGCAGCATAGGATAGCGATGCGGCAAAATTTCCATAATATCAGTTACTTCCAAAGTCATGAGAATTCCTCCTTAAATCACTGTATTTCTTCAAAAATTTTATGGGTCAGCAGGTTATTCAGTTTATGGCTCGACTTTACGGCGATGATATGGCCCTGTACCGGCCGTCCGAGCAGGGACAGGTCGCCGATGATATCGAGTACCTTATGACGGACCAGTTCGTCGTCACAGCGGGGCACGGACAAGCACGACGTCTTATCATAGACGACGACGTTTTCGATGGTCCCCCCTTTGCCGAGGCCTAATTTCTTGAGCATTTCCAATTCTTCCGTAAAGGCGATGGTCCGGGCAAAAGAAATGTCCTGGACATACGATTCCCTGGTGATCGTCGTGTCCAGGAACTGTACCCCCAGCATGGGGTGCGGGTTAATCGACGTGAAGGTGATGCGGAAACCATCATACGGTACGATGGCAATGAATTTATCGTCTTCCTGAACGAGATGCTGCTTTTGTACGATCAGCGGCCGGCGCGGTGCATCGAGGTCACGGATACCGGCTTCTTCGATGAGCTTGACAAAAGTCAGGCTGCTGCCATCGGCGACGGGCGGTTCGACAGAATCCATTTCAACAAAGCAGTTGTCTACTTCCATACCGCTCAAAGCAGATAACAGGTGTTCTACCGTGAAGACCTTAGCCTCCCCTTTTTCCAGCGTCGTCGCCCGCATTGTATTGGTTACATTCGTGAGATGGGCTTGTACAGACGGTTTTCCGGGCAAATCCGTCCGGATAAAGACGATGCCTGTATCAGCCGGAGCCGGGCGCAATACCATATGAACTTCATTCGCAGCATGCAGGCCAATGCCGTTATACGAAACATCATGAGCCAGCGTCTTTTGTGCTACTATTGACATAGGCAGGCCCCTCCTTTCCTGTTACGAGTAAGATAATTTTTTTCATACTTTTTTATTATACCTTATTTACAGGGTCTGTGACAAGGGTATGTTCGTGGTTTCGGCCGACAAGCCGCAGCCACGAAAAAGAGGCTGTCGCATGAAGACAGCCTCTTTTTGAGTATTAAGTTTGCAGCAGACGACAAACTCCATGCTACAACCCATAAAGCAAAAGGGACTTCGCATGATGGCAGAAACCTTCGTGCGACAGTCCCTTTGGCTTCAATCGTTTTTTACTTCAATAGTTCATAGACAGAGGCGACGACGTCGTTCCAGGTTTCAATCTGAGCCTGTTCCCCAGTGATGGCAGCCTTGCCAGACTGACACTGGCGGGCCACGGACTGAGGTGACGTGCCGTTATAAGTGTTACGCTGCTTGACGCAGGTTTCGATATCCAGATAATGGTGGATGTCTTCTGCGAAGAGCGGGCTCATAGCCTGCAGTTCCTGCAGCGATAACTGCTGTAATACTTTGCCCTGTTCGATGCAGTAGTGGACGGCCTTGCCGACGACGGCATGGGCTTCCCGGAACGGAAGACCTTTCTTGGCCAGGTAATCGGCCATATCCGTCGCATTGGAAAAGTCGCTTTCCAGTACTTCCCGCATATGCTTGCCATTGACGGTCATCTTGTCGATCATGGCCGCATAGATGGTCAGGGCGAATTTTAAATTATCGATGGCATCGAAGACGCCTTCTTTATCTTCCTGCATGTCCTTGTCGTAAGCCATGGGAATCCCTTTCATCATGGTCAGGACCCCCATGAGATGGCCGTAGAACCGGCCCGTCTTGCCGCGGACGAGTTCGCAGATGTCGGGATTCTTCTTCTGGGGCATGATGGATGAACCCGTGCAATGGGAATCATCGAGTTCGATGAATTTGAATTCCGAACTGGACCAGAGGATGAATTCTTCCGACAAACGGCTGAGGTGCATCATCAGGACGGCAGCGAATTCCAGGAAAGCAATGATATAATCGCGGTCACTGACGGCATCGAGGCTGTTGTCATAAAGCTTGCCAAAATGCAGCGTCTGGGCGACGAACGGCTGGTCGAGAGGATACGTCGTGCCAGCCAGGGCACCGGCGCCGAGGGGCATGATATCGGCCATGTCCCAAGCGTATTTCAAGTGGATGAAGTCACGGGACAGCATGGAGAAGTAGGCCATGAGGTGGTGGCTGAAGAGAATCGGCTGGGCCCGCTGAAGATGGGTGTACCCCGGCATGATGACGTCGCTGTACTTTTCAGCAGCCTTGACCAACGATTCCTGGAGCTTGACCAGGAGCTTGGCAACGGCGGCGATTTCGCGGCGGATATACATATGCGTATCCAAGGCGACCTGGTCGTTACGGCTGCGGCCGGTATGCAGGCGCTTGCCGGCTTCGCCGATGGCATCGGTCAGTCTTTTTTCGATGTTCATGTGAATGTCTTCCAGCTCGACGGAAAAATCGAATTTCCCGTCTTCAATCTGCTGGAAAATAGCCTTCAGGCCCTTGACGATGGCTTCTTTATCTTCCTGGGAGATGATGCCCTGTTTGGCCAGCATCGTGGCATGAGCAATGCTGCCGCAAATATCTTCAGCATACATGCGGCAATCGAACTGGATGGACGCATTGAATTCTTCTACACTTTTATCCGTGGCCTTAGTAAAACGGCCGCCCCATAACTTCATACGAATCGCTCCTTATTTACCCTGTTTTTCTACGTGCTGTTTCATGAGGGCCCGCATCTTGAGCGGCAGGCCGAAGAGGTTGATGAAGCCTTCGGCATCGGTCTGATCGTATACGTCGTCTTCGCCGAAGGTGACGAATTCTTCATTGTACAAGGAATACGGCGACGTAGAACCAGCGCTGATGATGTTGCCCTTATAGAGTTTCAATGTAACCTGGCCGGTAACGGTCTGCTGCGTTTCATCGACGAAAGCCGAGAGAGCTTCGCGGAGCGGCGAGAACCATTTGCCGTCATAGACGAGTTCAGCAAATTTATTGGCCACATTTTCTTTATAGTGATAGGTGTCGCGGTCGAGGCAGAGATATTCCAATTCTCTGTGCGCATACATGATAATGGCACCGCCTGGGTTTTCATAGATACCACGGCTCTTCATGCCGACCAACCGGTTTTCGACGATATCGACGATACCGACGCCGTTGCGGGCACCGATTTCATTGAGGGTCGTAATGAGTTCGACGGCATCGAGCTTCTGACCATTGACAGCAACCGGTACGCCCTGTTCGAAATCGATCTTGACGTATTCCGGAGCATCCGGAGCCTGTTCCGGTGTCTTGGTGACCATATAGACCATGTCTTTCGGAGCATTGGCCGGGTTTTCCAGGTCGTCCCCTTCATGGCTCAGGTGCCAGATGTTCCAGTCCATGCTGTACGGATAGGGGTTTTCTTCGGACTGATAGTCGATAGGAACGTTGTGAGCTTCAGCGTATTTCAATTCGTCTTCACGGGATTTGAGGTCCCACATCCGCCAGGGAGCGATGAGGGTCATTTCCGGAGCCAGGGCTTTGACGGTCAATTCGAAGCGGACCTGGTCATTGCCTTTACCCGTAGCGCCGTGGGCGATGGCATCAGCGCCTTCTTCTTTAGCGACTTCGACGAGTTTCTTAGAAATAAGGGGACGAGCAAAGGACGTGCCCAAGAGGTATTTGCCTTCATAAACGGCACCGGCTTTGACCGTCGGCCATACGTACTGTTCCATGAATTCTTTCTTGATATCCATGACATAAACTTTAGAAGCGCCCGAAGCATAGGCTTTCTTTTCGATGGCTTCAAAGTCGTCCGGCTGGCCGACATCAGCGCAGGCAGCGATGACTTCTGCACCGGGATAGTTTTCTTTAAGCCAGGGAATGATGACCGACGTATCGAGGCCGCCGGAATAAGCCAGGACAATTTTTTTAATATCTTTTTTCGTGTTACTCATGATGATTTCCTCCTCTATCTGATGAACCAAAGCGATTGATTTGTGTTTGTTTCTGTCTACGTTTGATAGTATACACCCTGTTGGAATATTATGCAAGTATATTGCATAAAAAATTTACAAACTTTTTTTACCGGCCCGTCAATTCCCTCGCTCTGCAAAGTATAGTATAATGGAAGTGTTTAGTAGGAGGAATTCAATGAAACTCAAATACATTGCCATCTTTGCCCTGGCCTTTGCCGTCTGTGCCGGCTGGAACCTGCTCTTCGACGCGCCGAAGACGGCCAAGCCCGCTGTCGAGACGGCGGCCAAGCTCCAAGAAGAAAAAGAGCCTCAAGGAAGCTGGCCAGCACCGCTTAGGCCGCTGGAAATCCGGGTCTACCCCTATCTACATTTCCGCGAAGCCATGGACAATAAGATCAAGAAGATTCCCGTTTATGTGGCCATCAATGCCATTTCCAAGCCCATGCAGCATGCCGTCGTCGCCACGGAAGACCGCCGCTTCTACGACCATGGCGCCATCGACCCGATTGGCATCATCCGGGCCGTCCTGGTCAACATCGAGTCCGGTGAGACCATCGAAGGCGGCAGCACCATCAGCCAGCAGGTCGTAAAGAACGTCTTTCTCTCTCAGGACCGGACCATGGCCCGCAAGACCCAGGAATTCGT
>CABMPA010000049.1 GCA_902388315.1 uncultured Megasphaera sp.
ATTTAGTCAAATTGAGGATATGGCAGAGCGGGATGAGGTCACTCGTCCGCTTGGCCCCCATGATACCGGCAATGCGGGCTACACCGAGAACATCGCCTTTTTTCACAGCACCGGCTTTGACAGCTTCATAGCACTCGCGGCTCATGGAAATGCGGCCGCAGGCAACGGCAGTCCGGGCCGTCACGGCTTTGCCACTGACGTCGACCATGACGGCGTCGCCGTTGGTGTCAATGTGTGTAAACGGATTCACCGAAATCACCTACTTTCCAAAGCCACAGTTCGGGAAGGTGCAGACTGGACAGTTGAGGCACAGACCGCCTTCCCCGAGGCCGGCCAGGTCATCGGCTGTCACAGGGATGTCAGCCATGAGTGACGGCAGGACGAGGTCAAAAATCGTCCGTTTCGCATACATGACGCAGCCCGGCAGGCCGACGACAGGACGGCCATCATTCGTATAGGACAGGAGGAACATGGCTCCCGGCAGGACCGGCGCGCCATATGATACGATGCGGGCTCCCGTATTCTTGATGGCCAGCGGCGTCTGGTCATCGGGATCGACGCTCATGCCGCCCGTACAGAAGACCATATCCATGCCCTGGGCCAGCATATCCTGGATGGCAGCCGTAATCGCAGCCGGGTCATCGGCCAGGGTCGTATGCATGGCCATGACGGCACCGTATTCAGCCAGCTTGTTTTCGATGACCGGTGTAAACGTATCTTCGATGCGGCCATGGAAGACTTCATTCCCCGTCGTGACGACGCCGGCTTTCTTCTGGCCGAAGGGGTGGACGTCGAGGAGCGGTGCCGGACCGGCCGCTTCCTGGGCTGCAGCCATCTTATCCTTCTTGATGACCAGGGGGATGATGCGCGTGCCGGCCAATTTATCTCCCTTGCGGACCGGGAAGCCGCCATGGCGAGTGGCAATCATCATGTCCCCCAGGGAATTGACAGCTTTCAAGCCATCACGGCGTATCGTCAGGACGCCGTCGCAATCGGCAATGAGCTCGATTTTCCCTTCTTTCGGCGCACTGCCGTGCATATGGGCTCCCATACAGATATCGCGCAGGATAGCTGCTGCTTCATCTTCATGGAACAAAGTGTCATCTTTTTCCCAGATATATACGTGGTCCTTGCCGACAGACAAGAGGACCGGGACGTCTTCTTCCGTAATCACATGGCCCTTGCGGAAGACAGGCCCTTTGGTGACGCCGCGGATGATCTGCGTAATATCGTGGCAGAGGACATGGCCGACAGCGTCTTCCGTTTTCATCATCTTCATGCTCATCTATCCTTCCATTTTTTGTAATCGATGCAGCTCATCGTCATTGAACCATTGCCGGAACTGGCGGTCTGCTACGTCGTGCAAAGCCTCATTCATCTGTTCATAACGTTCCAGGATGACTTCAGCCTGCCGCGTAAGGACAGACCGGCCGCCATCTTTGCCGCCGACATAGCGGCGTATGAGGGGAAAGCCCCAGATTTCTTCGGCATTGCGCATGACCGTCCAGGCTTTGGAGTAAGACATGGCCATATCACGGGCTGCGCCCTGCAGGGAACCGTAACGGCGGACGCCCTCCAGCAGTTCGGCCACACCCGGACCGAAGGCCCGCTTATCGCCCATGAGGCACAGCGTCACCTTACAGTGCAGTTTCCCTTCTGCCATGAACCCACCTCCTTCAAGCGTTATTCGCGCTTACAAATAACGAATCTGCTAAACTCATTATACATGAAAATCTGTTAGATGGCCATACTTTTTTTGTAATCGCCTATCTGTCAGCAGCCCTCATGGTATAATATACTTATTATATAAAAGGATGTGAGAGAATGATAAAAACACTTCGCCCTTTATCGCTGGGTCTGATCATCCTGGCCGGCGGTCACAGTACCCGCATGGGCCGTGATAAAGCAGCCCTGCCCTGGCACGATACGGATTTACTGACAGACCTGCTCCTGCGCAGCCAGTCCTATCCCTTTACAGAGCGCTTACTTTCCATCAACCGTCCTTATGAATCGTCCGACCTGCCTGTCAAATTAGCCCGCACGGTCCACCTGGTCACGGACAGCTATCCCGACTGCGGCCCCTTAGGCGGCCTGGAAGCCGCCCTGTACAGCGGGACCTGTGACTTCTACCTGGTCTTATCCGTCGACCTTCCCTTTTACGACTTCACCCCCGTCCCGGACTGGGTCAAATTACTCCGGCACCAGCCTGGCCTGCAGGCCATCATCCCCAGAACGGAAAACGGCCAGGAGCAGCCCCTGGCCGCTTTGTACAGCCGCCAGCTGCTCCCCACCGCCACGGACCTCCTGCAAAAAGGTGAATATCGTCTGCGCAGCCTCTACCAAGCTGTACCGGCAGCCTACGTGGATGAAACCTTCCGTTCCGCCTTATATTTCAATATTAATACGCCTAAAGCCTATGAAGCCGCCAAAGGCCGCGATACCAACAGCCGCCGCCAGGTACCGGTCGTCACCCTGACGGCACCGAATTCCGGCGATGGCAAGACGACAGCCGCTGCAGCTGCTATTACAGAACTGACGCACCGCGGCTATCAGGTTGCCTATATCAAGAGCAGCCATCACACTGTCGCCTGCCACAAGACCGGCTCCGACACGGACCGGGCCCGAAAAGCCGGCGCCGTCTCCGTCTGTCTCTGCAGCCCGGCGGACATTCCTGCCGGTATCCCCAAAGAAGACTATATCCTGTTCTTGTCCCAGCAGCAGCTGGCCGACCTGGTCCTCGTCGAAAGCCGCAGCCACGGCCCGTTCCCGCAAATCGACGTGACCCAGGCGGATGGCAGCCGACTGGTCAATGACATCTTATTCCTCACAGGCTACCGCTCGTCGGTGATATGAACCTTTGGTCTGCCGCTTCATTGCGCCTCACCGAAATAAGTCTTACACTGAGCCTAGTAAAGTATACCCGGTCCGTGATATACTAAAACTCTCCAATTTATTTCAAAGTGAGGTGTTACTATGTGTGCCTATAAAAAAATAGACACAGTCTGTCCCTACTGCGGTACGGGCTGCGTCATCACCTGCACGGTCGACACGGAAGAAAACCGTGTCATCGAAGCCAAGGGCTCGCCGCGCGGTGTCAACAATGAAGGCCGGCTCTGCCTGAAAGGGCTCTACGGCTGGGATTATCTGAACGATCCGCAAATCCTGACCAAGCGCATCCGTCAGCCGATGATCCGTAAAAACGGCAAGGGCACGCCCCTCGTCGAAGTATCGTGGCAGGAAGCGATTGAATACGCCGCGGCCCGCCTCAAAGCCATCATCAAAGAATATGGTCCGGACGCCGTCATGGGCGCCGGTTCCGCCCGCGGTCCCGGCAATGAAGCCGCCTACATTACACAGAAATTCATGCGCGCCGTCGTCGGCACGAACAACGTCGACCACTGCGCCCGCATTTGACACGCTCCATCGGTTACCGGACTCGGTGAGTCCGTCGGTGAAGGTGCTATGTCATTCAGCGTTCCCGAACTCGAAGACGCAGAAGTCATCTTCGATATCGGTTATAACGCGCCCGTCTCGCATCCCCTCGTCGCCCGCCATATCGTCCGGGCCAAGAAGAAGGGCTGCAAGATCATCTGTGTCGATCCGCGCCTGACAGAAACGGGCCGCATCGCCACCATTTACCTGCCTATCAAGGGCGGCACGAACATGCTCTTCCTCAACGCCATGGCCCACGTCATGGTCACGGAAGACCTGGTCGACCATGATTTCATCGAAAAGCATACGACAGGCTTTGCCGACTATGCCAAAGAAGTGGCCCAGGATAAATACGCGCCCGAAGCCGTCGCTGCGGCGACCCATCTCAATCCCGACGACATCCGCCGGGCAGCGCGCCTGTTCGCTTCGTCCAAACACACCATGACCCTCTGGGGCATGGGCATCACCCAGTTCTCCCAGGGCGTCGAATGTGTCATCGCCTGCTCCAACCTGAGCCTCATGACCGGCAACTATGGCCATTACGCCACCGGCGTCGGCCCGGTCCGCGGACAGAACAACGTCCAGGGGACCTGTGACATGGGCGTCCTGCCCAACCAGTATCCCGGCTATCAAAATGTGACGGACGATGAAGTCCGCCATAAATTCGAAAAAGCCTGGGGCGTTTCCCTGCCATCCCACATCGGCCTGCCTCTGACTTATGTGCCGGACAAAGTCCTGCGCGAACCGGACCCGAAGAAACAGATCCACGCCTATTACATCATCGGCGAAGATCCGGCTCAGTCTGATCCGGACCTGCCGGAAATCCGCCGCACCCTGTCGGCCATCGACCTGGTCATCGTTCAGGACATCTTCTTCAACAAGACCTGCGAATATGCCGATGTCATCTTCCCGGCTACGGCCTGGGGCGAACACAACGCCGTATATACCTCCTGCGACCGCCGCTTCCAGCGCGTCCGCAAGCTCATCGAACCCCAGCCGGGCTGCAAGACGGACTGGGAAATCCTCTGCCTCATGGCGACAGCCATGGGTTATCCCATGCACTACGACAATACGGAACAGATTTGGGACGAAATGCGTTCCCTCTGTCCGAAATTTGCCGGCGCCAGCTATGAAAAGATGGTCGAAAACCGCGGCGTCCAATGGCCCTGCACGGAAGACAGCCCGGACGACACGGGGACGCAGTATCTCCATAAAGGTGCCCATTTCGCCACGGCCGACGGCAAAGGCCATTTCTACTACTACCCCTGGACACCGGCGAAAGAGCTGGAGAGCCCCGAATATCCCCTGTCCCTGTCGACAGTCCGCGAAGTCGGCCATTATTCGGTCCGCACCATGACCGGCAACTGCCGTCTCCTGGCCGACCTGGCCGATGAGCCCGGCTATATCCAGATGAATCCCGAAGACTGCCAGGAATTGGGCATTGCCAACGGCGACCTGGTCCGCGTCGTTTCCAAGCGGGGCCATACTATTACCCGCTGCCAGGAAACAGACCGCGTCTCGAAAGGGTCAACGTACATGACCTATCAGTGGTGGGTCGGTGCCTGCAACGAACTGACATCGGCCGCCCTGGACCCGAAGAGCCATACGCCGGAATTCAAATACTGCGCCTGCCGCGTCGAAAAAATCGACGACCAGAAACAGGCCGAATGCGACGTAAAAGCCCAGTATGCCGCCATCCGCAGCCGCATGGGCATTGAAGTAAAGGAGGTGTAAACGATGTTTAAACACGTCAAGACCGACCCGGAACTCTGTATCGGCTGCAAAACCTGCATGGCCGCCTGTGTGGCCAGCCATACGGGCAAGGCCCTGTTCGCCCTCAAGCCCAAAAGCTTTGACTTTACACCGCGGGTCCACGTCGTTTACACGTCAAAAGTCACCAAGGCCGTCCAATGCCAGCAGTGCCCGAAACCACGCTGTATGGAAGCCTGTCCCTTCCACTGCATTTCATTGGGCCCGGATTCGGTCGTCATTGACGAAGATGCCTGCCGGGGCTGCGGGAAATGTTCCCGTGAATGTCCCTTCCAGGCCATCAACATGACCAAGATCTACCACGGCGATACCAAAGGCCGTCCCTTCCGTATCGTCGCTTACAAATGCGACCTCTGTGCCAATACGGAAACAGGGGAACCAGCCTGCATCCCGGCCTGCCCGACGGAAGCCCTGAGCCTTTTCGACCCGGCCGTCGTGGCAGCCCAGCGGGCTAAATTGAAAGCACAAAAAGAAGCCGCCAAAACACAGGCAGCTTATGAAAAAGCATTGAAAAAAGGAAAGCAATAACCATGGAAATCGTTACGATTACCGAAGCAAGGCGCCGTCTCGACGGCGCCTTATCTTCCTATGAAGCGAATATCGAATACGTTACGCCGGCCCGGGCCCTGGGCCGCATCACGGCAAAAGCCATCACGGCAGTCCATGACTATCCGCCATACCGCAAATCGCCTTTCGACGGCTATGCCATTTGCAGCCACAGCGGAAACGCCTATGAAGTCATCGCCACCATCGGCGCCGGCATCATCTATGACGGCCCCATCGCAGCCGGCCAGGCCGTGCGCCTCATGACGGGCTGTGCCGTCCCGGATGACTGCGATACCGTCATCCCCCAGGAATACGTCGAACGCCGGGGAAACCGTATCGAGGTGACAGAAGCCATCCCGCCGGGCAGCAACATCATCCCCAAAGGCGAAGAATGCCGCACCGGCGCCGTCATCATCCCGGCCGGTACCAAACTCACAGCCGGGGCCCTGTCCGTCGCTGTCGGCATGGGAAACGACCGAATCCCGGTTTATGCCAGGACGAAGGTCCTCTTCCTGACGTCAGGCCGTGAGCTGGTCATGCCTGGCGAATTGCGGCACGAGGGCCAGATTTACAACTCCAACGCCTATCTCTTCAAGCCCTTATTGGAACAATACGGAGGCGAGGTCACCTTTTATCACGTATCGGACGGCCCGGAACAACTCGAAGCAGAAATAGCGGCTGTCCGCCGCCTGGCCAGGGACAAAGACCTCATCGTCAGCACGGGCGGCGTCTCCGTCGGCCTCTACGACACGATGCCCCAAATCTATGCAGCCCTCGGCGCCACACCACTCTATGACCGCATCACCATGCGCCCCGGTTCGGCGTCTTATGGCGGCGTCATCAAAACCAACGGCCATCAGACCCTCATCCTCGGCCTGTCCGGCAATCCTTCGGCGTCGTTCAATGCCTTCCACCTCCTGGCCGTCCCCATCCTGCGCCGCCTCAACGGCGAAAGAAACAGCGACTTCCCCCACGTCACCTGCCATTTAGGCGATGCGATCCATAAAAAAAATCCCGTCGACCGCTTCGTCCAGGGCCGCCTGACCTACGAACAGGGCCAGCCGGTCTTCACCCCCAATACGACCTTGACGTCCAGCGCCCTGCTGGGCCTTGCCCACACCAACGCCCTGGCGTATATAAAAAAAGGAACGCCTCCTTTACCAAAAGGCGCTCCTATTGAAATAATGTTGTTAAAAGCGGTTCCGTAATTTATAAATTTATGATAAACTATTTCCAGAGATAGCTTGATGATTCGGTTTTCCTCGCGAAAGCGGGGTGATCTTTATGAAAGTATACGAAGCATTATCATTGATGATTGCTTTTGCTACGCTTGTCGTATTGATCATTTCAGTTTGCAAATAACATTGTAACCTGAAAAAAACCGCATACCAGCGGTACACGGTTTTCTTCAACCTACAAAATCAACAGGGAAAGCCGATGCACCACCATCAAGCTATCTCTTTTCATATTATAACAAAAAATGAAATCAAAAACTATAGCAAAATCCGTTCTGGATGAGCAAATAGTTTAAAAGAGTCCGGCCGCAATCCGCAGGCCAGGGTAATCTGGTACTGCTCCGCCAGGGACACGCCCAGGCTCGTCGGCAAGGCCCGCGATGCCAGGAAGCGAACGCCCAGGCCATGGACCTTCTCGATGACCGATTGAGGAACGCGGCCGCTGAAGACCAGGACGGCCTGGCTGACGTCGATGTGCTGCAATTCGACAAAGCCCCGCAGGCGGTCGAGGACATTGTGGCGGACGATGTCCTCCGTATAGACGAGGACTTCGTCGCCTTGGACCAAGGCCCCTTCATGGACGCCATGCGAAGCATGATGGGCCGTCGATAAGCTATCCAAAAGTCCTCCGTAAGAACAGAGCCGCTTTGCCGTAAGGGGCACAAAAGCCGGCTTTTCCACAACCGGTGCAGCCCCGGCCTCCGTCGTGACCCAGGCCGCCCCATCATGCAGGCAGACACCGGCCAGCTTGCGGCCAGCCGGGATTTTCCCTTCGGCCAGGCAGTAGCCAGCGGCCAGAATATCGACATCTTCCGGCGAAGACACAAGGGTACTGATACACTGCCCATCGAGATAAAGCGGCGTCATCACTTCGACAGCGATAGACTGGGCCTTGTCCACTGCGCCCCGATGATAGGCGATATAAGGCAATTCACGACACGACGAAAAATGCAAGTCATCCTTATTGAAATCCATCAAAAATCCTCCCTGCCCATCCAGAGCAGGGCCGTCAGAACGGCGCCGCCGAGGCTGCGGGCTTTATCAGAAATAGTGAAGCAATTCTCCCGTTCATCGTCCCGGGGGTCGATATCGGCAATCTTGAAGCCTTGCGGCACGCGATAACCATTGCGGATCAGGCCCCGGACGAACCCTGTCAACGATGCCAGGACCGGAGTTCCTATCTTTTCCGTCGCAATGCTTCCTTCCGGGAGCGGCTCTTTTGTCAGGACAGCCATGGGCTGTCCTTTTTTTACTTTATCACCGATGTGGACCAGACCGTACACGAACCCGGCCTGCTGGCTGTGGATGACGCGCTCCCTGCCGTAGCCGGCAATCAGTCCGGGGATCCCCGTATTGGCGATAGCCGTCCCTTCCCAGATGATGCGTCCCAGCTGATGGCCCCGCTTGGTTTCAATGACGGCATCGACATCGACACCAGCCGTAAATCCCGGCCCCAAGGCCAGCGTATGCCGGGCCATGTTGCGGTTCGTCCCCAGGTTCCTCTTAGCCAGGATAGCATCGACGACAGCCCAGGGCTTCAGCACTGCTATCGACGTCCCTTCCGGGTCCACCAGCAAGGGAATAGCATCGCCCTCCCAGGCCTGCCGGACCTCAGCCAAAGACTGACAGCGGCAGCAAGTCAGATTCTCGACAGCAGCCGTCCCATCGTAGACAGCCTCACAGAGTGCGACCTGACGCCGGATAGCCGACGGCTTCTCCACCTCCAATAACAGCAGGCGGAACCCAGCCTCATACAAAGACTGGGCCACCCCCGTCGCCAGGTCACCAGCCCCGCGGACAATGACCAATTTATCTTCCATAAGACCACCTTTCCAGATTCAAACATCAAACATCAAACATCAAACATCAAACATCAAACATGTTTATTATAATACAACTTCTCGTACCGCAAAAGGGATACAAAAAGGGGCTGTCGCACATGACAGCCCCTTTTTGAGTATTAAGTTTGCAGTTTGTAGTGAATGTTTTTAAATTTAAAGGGTTTATCTGAAAACTACAAACGCTGTACTACAAACTTTTATTTCTTCCGCCGGCTATACGGTGTCCCTTCCAAGGGCAGGCTGGTCTGGAACTGGCCGTTCCATTTGTAATAGGCCCCGGCTACGGCAGGTGCCGTCGGGATGGAGGTGATTTCGCCGACGCCGATGGCTCCGTAGGCCACGTCGACGCCTTCTTTTTCGATGGCGATGGCTTCGACATCCGGCGCTTTATCGGCCCGGAACAGTCCCAGGGTCCCGAATTTTGCCGTCGGTTTACAGTGGTCCAGCGGGTATTGTTCCGTCAGGGCGTAGCCGCAGCCCATGACGGTGCCGCCTTCGATCTGGCCTTCCAGGCTCTTGCGGTTGACGACGCGGCCGACGTCGTGGGCGGCAACCATCTTACGGATGGTACCGTCGTCGTTGAGGATGCAGACGTGGGTGGCGTAGCCATAGGCGACGTGCGATACGGGATGCGGGACGTCAGCGCCCATCTTATCGGTCTTACCCAGGTATTCACCGACGTATTCCCGGCCGTTGAGGACATCCAAATCGTGTCGGGTAAAGCGGACTGCCGCTGTGGCCGGCGATTCTTTTTCTACCGTTACGCCTTCCAGGTAGTCGCTGGCATGGCTCGTTTCTTCGTAAGGCAGGCCCTTGGCGGCAAAGAGGTCGCGCCGCAGCTGGACGGCGGCCCGCCGGGCCGCTTCACCGGTCAGTGTCGTCTGCCGCGATCCTGATGTCGTGCCGGCGTCGGGGGAAGTCGCTGTATTGGGCATGTGCCATTTAATGTCTTCAATGGGAAGTCCCGCCGCCTGGGATACCATCTGGACCAGGACGGTACCGACGCCCTGGCCGATGCAGGATGCCGACGAGTAAATGTGGACCATATCGTCTTTGACGACCAGGCGGCAGCGGCCATAGTCGGGCAGGCCGACACCGACGCCGGAGTTCTTCAAGGCACAGGCGATGCCGACATAAGGTCCGCTGTGATAGTACACGTCTTTGACGGCATCCAGCGTTTCGGCTAAGCCTGTCGACGGGTCGGCAATCTGGCCGTTGGGCAGGATGTCGCCGGGACGGATGGCATTGCGGTAGCGGATTTCCCAAGGGTCGATGCCGACCAATTCAGCCAGTTTATTTAAGTTTAATTCCGTGGCAAAAATGGTCTGGGTAACGCCAAAGCCCCGGAAAGCGCCGGCTGGCGGATTGTTGGTGTAAACAGCCGTCCCCTCGATGTCGATGGTCTGGTAATTATAAGGCCCTGCCGCATGGGTACAGGCGCGCTGGAGGACGGGGCCGCCCAAGGAAGCATACGCCCCGTTATCGGTGACGGCGACGAGCTTCATAGCCGTCAGCTTCCCATTTTCATCGCAGGCCGTCGTCATGTCCATGCTGAACTGATGGCGTTTGGGATGGATGAGGATGCTTTCCTGGCGTGTCAACTTCACTTTACATATCCGTTTACATACATAGGCGACGAGCGCGGCCAAATGCTGGACCGTCACGTCTTCCCGGCCGCCGAAGCCGCCGCCGACGAAGCAGTTCTCGACAATGACTTTTTCTTCCGGCAGGCCCAGCATGAGTGCCGTTTCCCGGCGCGTATCGTAAATGCCCTGGTCTGACGAATAGACAAAGACGCCGTCATCAAAGGGCATGGCGACGGCACATTCCGGTTCCAGGAAGGCATGTTCCGTCCACGGCGTTTCAAAGTGATGCGTCACCTTATACTTCGAAGCGGCAATGACGGCATCGGCGTCGCCGCGGACCAGGTGTTCATGGGCCAGGACATTCGTACCGGCCGACGGGTGAACCAGCGGAGCCCCTTCTTTCAAGGCGTCAGCCGCACAGGTCAGGGGCGGCAGTTCTTCGTATTCGATGTCGACGAGCTTCTTAGCCTGTTCCAGGATTTCCGGCGTTTCCGCAGCGACCAGGGCGATGGCGTCGCCCAGGAAGTGTGTCGTCGAGCCGACGGGGATGAGCGTATCCCAATCGGTCTTTAAATGGCCGACTTTGACCGAACCGGGGATGTCGTCTGCCGTCAGGACACAGACGACGCCGGGCAGGGCCTTGGCTTTTTCCGCATGAATGGCCTTGACGACGGCCCGCGGATAGGCACTGCGGATGGCACTGCCGTAACACATGCCGGGCAGGTCGACAGCATCCAGGTCATCCGTATATTTACCGATGCCCAGGACTTTGGCCTTGACGTTGACGCGCTGGCAGGGATCGCCGACGCCGCGGTAGCCGCCGCGGACGGGAAGAGGCTGGTCCGTGCGCAGCAAGTCCGCCGCCATGGCGATGGCGTCGATGATTTTTTTATAGCCCGTACAGCGGCAGATATTATTGCGGATGGCCGCGGCGATTTCCAGCCGCGTCGGCGCCGGGT
>CABMPA010000050.1 GCA_902388315.1 uncultured Megasphaera sp.
ATTTGCCGAAGACGGCGCGCAATTTTTCCAGGCAGCCGAAGAAATCGGCGTGTTCGGCATCCATCTTGTTGACATAGACCATGCGCGGCAGTTTCAGTTCGACGCCGTAGTCCCAGGCCCGTTCCGTATCCATTTCGACGCCCGATTCAGCCGAAACGACGAGCAGGATACCGTCACTGGCACGCAGGGCAGCGCGGACTTCACCGCAGAATTCAGAATATCCCGGTGTATCGAGGAAGTTCAGCTTATAGCCTTCCCATTCGCAGGGCGCAATGCCGAGCTGGATGGTGACGTTTCTCTTAATTTCTTCCGGTTCATAGTCCATAATATGCTTGTTGTCTTTACCGACGCCAACGGCATCGACAGCGCCGCAGGCAAGCAGCAGGGATTCAACAACAGCCGTTTTGCCGGCGCCATCATGCGAAAGTACAGCAACGTTGCGAATTTTATCACTTGTGTATTCTTTCATAAAACAATCGCCTCCTATGGAATCTCAGTTAATATTATATATTCGAGATGAAGGGGGCAGATTCCTTTTTTAAGTTGCATTTTTCCGAAAATAATTATGATTTTTTGTGGAATCCAGACGGGGTGAAGCTTTTTTCAAACAGCTAACAGGCCCTACCCAGCAAAAAGAGGCTGCCGCATTAAGACAGCCTCTTTTTGAGTTTTAAGTTTGCAGTTTGTAGTTTTTAGTAACTGGTTTTAAATTTAAAGCCATTTTCTGCAAACTACAAACTATAAAGTAAAAGGGACCTCGCATGATGGCAGAAACCTTCGTGCGACGGTCCCATAACATATCACCCCATGCATTGTGTAGAAGTGGTCAGGAGGAAGGGGCGATAGTGTCAGCTAAAGCAGCGGCTAGTTGTTCCAGTTCCTGCGCTTTATCGGCGTGCATGGCCGAGGCCAGCGTCAGGCGTTCGTTGAGGACCGTCATGTCTTTCAAATTCTTGTCGATGAAGTCCTGCATCAGATCGCCGGATTTAACGGCCCAAGAGCCGTTTTCAATGATTGCAATCGTCCGCTTCTGGACGTGGAGGCCCTTCATATGTTCCAAGAAATCGAGCATAACGGGATAGATGCCCAGGTTGTAAGTGACCGAAGCCAGGACGAGATGGGAATATTTGAAAGTTTCGGCAATGAGTTCAGAAACATGAGTGTTCGAGACGTCGCAGAGGCGCACTTCCGTGATGCCTTTTTCGCAGAGACGAGCAGCCAGGTTTTGGGCAGCTGCCTCTGTATTGCCATACATCGAAGCATAGGCAATGAGGACGCCTTTCGTCTCCGGTTCATACGTGCTCCAATGTTGATACTTATCCAGCAGATAGGCAAAGTCCTTCCGCCATACGGGTCCGTGAAGCGGGCAGATATACTTAATTTTATCCAGGACTTTTGCGGCTTTCCCTAGCAAGAGCTGGACGTGGGGACCGTATTTGCCAACGATATTCGTATAATAGCGGCGTGCTTCATCAATCCAGTCCCTGTCAAAATTGACTTCATCAGCAAAAAGCTTGCCGTCGAGAGCGATGAAGGAACCGAAAGCATCGGCCGAATAGAGAACGCCGTCGGTCAGGTCCAACGTCACCATCGCTTCCGGCCAGTGGACCATCGGGGCTTCGACATAGGTAACGGTATGCTTGCCGAAGCAGGTCGTATCCCCTTCTTTGACTTCAATCAATTCCTGTTTATCAATGGAAAAACCGAACTGCCGCATGAGCATGAAGGATTTTTCCGTACTGATGATTTTGACCTTCGGATAGCGGAGGATGATTTCTTCCATACTGGCACAATGGTCCGGTTCCATATGGTTGATGACCATGTAATCCAGCGGCCTTCCCTGCAGCACGTGCTCTACGTTTTCCAAGAACTGGCGGCAGCATGACCAGTCTACTGTATCGAACAAAACCGTCGCCTTGTCGAGAAGGACGTAGGCATTATAAGAAACACCTAATGGAATCGGATGGATATTTTCAAATAAATGCAGTCTGTGGTCGTTAGCTCCGACCCAGAAAACATCTTCTGTTACTTTACGAACGCAGTACATAGATTATCGTCTCCTTTCGCCGGATTATTCTTGAATAAAATGACTTTTTTCTTCGGCACATTCCGGGCATACCCAATCGTCCGGCAAGTCCGCAAACTGTGTTCCCGGTGCAATATCCGCTTCTTCATCGCCAAATTCCGGGATATATTCGTAGCCACAGCCATTGCAGATGAAGCGTGGACCGATGGGTTCGGGTTTCGGGACGACAGGGCGTTTCATCTTAATCATCGGCGGTGCTGGTTTCTTTGCGTCCCGTCCCAATGCGTCCGCCAGCAAAGGCAGGATTTCCTGGACATCACCGACAATGCCGTAATCGCAATTCTTGAAGATCGGCGCATTGCCGTTTTTATTGATGGCAACAATCGTCGAGGCTTCCTTGATGCCTTTCAAATGCTGTTTCGCCCCGGAAATGCCGCAAGCGATATATAGATTCCCCGTGAATTTCTGTCCGGACATGCCGACATAGCGATTCAAGGGCACATAGCGCAATGTTTCTGCAACAGGACGGGACGAGCCGATAGCTGCGCCTGCCGCCTGCGCCAGGTCTTCGATGAGCTTCATATTTTCTTTTTTGCCGATGCCCTTGCCGGCCGAGACGACGCGTTCTGCCTGGACAATCGGCGTATCTGCCGGAATACCGACTGAAAAATCATATCCATCATGGCGCAGGGCATCTGCCAGCGCTGCCACCTTGTCTTCAGCACTGCCGTCGCGAAAAATCTGATTCTTGCGGATACCCGTAATAGGCGCCGCTTTTTTCACGGCCGAGCGGCTTTCACCGTGGCTGGCTTTCCCTAATTTTCCCAGAAGATGGGCCGCGATGACGACGCGCTGGATTTCGTTCGTTCCTTCGTAAATCGTCGTAATCTTGGCATCGCGATAAGCCCGTTCAACGTCCATCCCTTTGAGGAAACCAGAGCCGCCGAAGACCTGCAGAGCTTCGTTAGCAATTTCAACGGCCGCATCAGAAGCATACATCTTGGCCATAGCGGCTTCCATACTGTACGGCTGGTGTGTCTCTTTCAATTCGGCTGCGGAATAGACGAGGAAGCGGGAAGCACGCAGTTTCGTCGCCATGTCAGCGAGTTTGAAGGAAATCCCTTGATGGACACCGATAGGCTGGCCGAACTGGACGCGTTCCTTCGCATAATCCAGCGCACTTTCATAGGCTCCCTGAGCAATGCCCAAGGCCTGCGAAGCGATGCCAATACGGCCACCGTCCAAGGTCGCCATAGCAATTTTGAAGCCCTGTCCTTCCTTTCCCAACAGGTTTTCTTTCGGCACTTT
This sequence comes from uncultured Megasphaera sp., assembly GCA_902388315.1. Lineage (GTDB taxonomy): Bacteria > Bacillota > Negativicutes > Veillonellales > Megasphaeraceae > Megasphaera. The sequence goes on from CABMPA010000050.1 coordinate 3,335, forward strand.
GACATCATTGAAAATCAATTCTGCCGTCGACGAAGAACGGATGCCGAGCTTATCATAATGGTCACCGAAGCTGAAACCGTCCCAACCTTTTTCGACGATGAAAGCAGAAATCCCTTTCGTCCCGATGTCCGGCGTCGTTACAGCAAAGACAACGTAGACGTCCGCTTTCGGCGCGTTGGTGATGAAGATTTTACCGCCGTTAAGTAAATAATAATCACCTTTATCGACAGCCGTCGTTTCCGTACCACCTGCATCGGAGCCGGCATTTTCCTCGGTCAGGCCGAAAGCGCCTAATTTTTCCCCTTTTGCCAAGGGCACTAAGTATTTCTTCTTCTGCGCTTCATTGCCAAACGCTGCAATGGGATACGTGCCCAAGGAAGTATGAGCCGAGACGATGACGCCGACACCACCGTCGACACGGGATAACTCTTCGACAGCAATAGCATAGCTCATCACATCCAGGCCGGCACCGCCGTATTCTTTCGGATAGGGCAGGCCCAGCCAGCCCTTCTTTGCCATTTCCTTGACAATATCTGCTGGAAATTCATTATTCTGATCCAAGGAAAAAGCAATCGGTTTTATTTCAGCTTCCGCAAAACGACGGATTTCCTTGCGTAATGCTTCATGTTCAGCAGTCGTTTGAAATAACATTAAGTACTCCTCCTTCCAATGATGTCCCAAAGACTTTTAGCACGCAGCCTCTGATTGATTTCTTCCTGAACGGCATGCAAGTTCAGATGAATCTTGCAGATACCATGTGTGCGGCGCCATTCACAATCGTAATGGCCTTGCATACAGGCCGTCACATTCGTATCGCCTTCCATGACGCAAATCAAGTCGTAGAGGCTGACATTTTTCAAGTCAGCCGTAAGTTGACAGCCGCCTCCGGGGCCTCGTTCAAGCCGGACCCAACCGGCCAGTGATAATTTTTTTAAAATTTTGTAGGTAATCGCCTGAGGAACGCGTTCATTTTCTGCCAGGTCCCTAGCACAGTGCCGTGTCTGGTCAGTCAACGTCCGCAGCATCCGAAGCGCATAATCTGTTTGTTTGTTCATGAACATAACGGATTCTCCGTATTTATTAATTTTATTTTTCCGGTATGTCTGTATCATAATTCAGTGGACTAAAAAAGTCAAGAATAATGGCCATGCTAAAATCTAAAGAAGAACAAGGGTAATATGCGTTTTATTTACAGCTTTCTGCTGCCTATCCTTACAAAACCAGAAAAAAGCGCAAAAAAAGACTAATTCTTATCAATTATAAAAAGAATTAGTCTTTTTAACGTACCCTTAGCCTGGCCGCCATCGTCATCTCATGAGGTTCATTTTTTTCAATACCAAAGAAACCATCAGTTCGACGCCTATAGGCAGGCAGGCTTCATCGACGGCAAAATGGGTGTTGTGCAGGGGATAGACCGTGTTGCCGGGTTTGGTCGCACCGAGCCAGAAAAAGCCGCCATCGAACTTCTGCAAATAGCCGGAAAAGTCTTCGGCCGTCATAGCCGGTTCATCGACGGCTGCCAGGATGTCGGGACCAAAGCAGTCTTTCGCCACGCCGGCGACGAAAGCCGCCTGCTGCGGCGTATTGCGGACCGCCGCGTAGCCCCGTTCATAATCTAGATGGCTGACCGTCCCGTACATGGCATCAATGCCTTTCAGCGTATCCTGAAGATGGGCTTCGACGGCATCCTGGGCTTCGGCATGGTACGTCCGGCAGGTCCCTTCGATTTCGACGGTATCGGCGACGACATTGTAGCGCGTACCGCCGGTAATCTTGCCAAAAGTCAGGACGGCCGGATAGAGAGGATTGACGCGGCGGCTGATGATGGTCTGAGCTGCCGTCAGGAACTGGGCCGCGGCTACGATGGTGTCTACGCCTTTATGAGGCATAGCGGCATGGCTGGCCTTGCCGTTGAGGACGATGCGGATATGGTCCGAAGCGGCCATCATCGGCCCGGGCAGGACGCCGATTTTGCCGCTGGGCAGGGTCGGCCAGACGTGAAGGCCGTAAACGGCATCGACGCCGTCGAGAGCCCCTGAAGCGACCAGGCCTTTGGCGCCGCCGACAGGCGATTTTTCTTCTGCCGGCTGGCAGATGAAGACGACCGTACCGGGAATGTCCTCCTTCAGCTGGCTCAGGACTTCTGCCGCGCCGAGAAGGATACTCATGTGGCCGTCATGGCCGCAGGCATGCATCTTGCCCGGGAAATTAGAGGCAAAGGGCAGGCCCGTTTCTTCCGTCATGGGCAGGGCATCCATATCGGCCCGCAAGGCGATGACCGGTCCCGGCTTACCACTCTTTAAGGTCCCCAGGACTGCCGTCGTACCGGCGACGTGCTCTTGTACATCAATCCCGAAAGAACGCAGTTTGGCTGCCATAAAGGCAGCTGTTTCCACTTCCTGGCCGGATAATTCCGGATTTTCATGAATGTGACGGCGCATGGCGCAAATATCAGGCACAGCCTGCTTCACTAAGTCTTTAATAGTCATTTTATCGATCATGGCAAACCCTCCCATGTATGAATTATTATTTATAAAGTATGATTAATAATACCACACAATATAAAGAAATACAACAGCTGGCCCTGTCTTTTTCAGGAACTAGTACAGCCCCGATAAGTGCGCTATAATAAGGATGCAGTGTCACACATCATTATTTACAGAGGAGGCTTATTTATGAAAGCATTCGATACAGAAAACAGCGTCTGGGCCCGCTTCTCGCCGGAACAGCGTGGCCAGATGGAAGCGTACAGCGTCCACTACCGTCAGTTCCTGGACACGGCCCGGACAGAACGGCTGGCCAACCAGGAAATCATCCGCCAGGCTGAAAACGCCGGCTTCCAGCCGCTGGCCAGTTTCACCAGCCTGAAAGCCGGTGACAAGGTCTACTGGGACCAGAAAGGGAAATCGGTCATCTTAGCCGTCATCGGCTCCGCCCCCATCGAAAAGGGGCTGAAAATCGTCGGTTCCCATATCGACTGCCCGCGCCTGGACGTCAAGGCTATGCCCGTCATCGAAAAGAATAAAATCGTCTACTTCAAGACCCATTACTATGGCGGCTTGTTAAAATATCAATGGGTCTGCCTGCCCCTGTCCCTGGTCGGCGTCGTCTATAAAGCCGACGGCAGCCGCGTCGACGTATCCATCGGCGAAGACCCGGACGATCCGGTTCTGTTCATCAACGACCTCCTGCCCCACCTGGGCAAGGACCAGGCCGCCAAGAAACTTTCCGAAGCCATCAGTGGCGAAATGCTCATGCCCCTGGCCGGTACGAACGGTGAAGAGGAAAAGACGAAACCGGCCATCCTGACCCTGTTAAAGGAAAAATACGGTATCGAAGAAGAAGATTTCACCAGTGCCGAACTGGAAATCATCCCGGCCGTCAAGAGCCGCGACGTCGGCCTCGACCGGTCGATGATCATGTCCCACGGCCATGACGACCGCGTCTGCTCTTACGCCAACCTGGCCGCCATCCTCGATGCCGCACCGGGGGAAAAGACTCAGGTCGCCCTCTTTGCCGATAAAGAAGAAATCGGTTCCGTCGGCAACACGGGCGTCCAGTCTTCGTACTTCCCGGACTTCATCGCCGAACTCCTGTCCCTCCAGGGCCATGACGAAGAAATCTGGCTGCGCCGGACCCTGCGCCACAGCGAAGTCCTTTCAGCCGACGTCTGCGCCGCCTTCGACCCGGTCTTTGCCGATGCCTATGAAGAACAGAATTCGGCCAAACTCGGCTACGGCATCTGCCTGTGCAAATACACCGGTGCCCGCGGCAAAGCTGGAAGCAACGATGCCAATGCCGAATTCATGGCCAAGATCCGCCGCATCTTCAACGAAAAAGAAGTTCCCTGGCAGGTCGGGGAACTGGGCAAAGTCGACCAGGGCGGCGGTGGTACCATCGCCTACATCATGGCCGACTGGGGCTGCGATGTCGTCGACTGCGGCGTAGCCATGCACAGCATGCACGCACCCTTAGAAATCGTCGCCAAAGCCGACGCCTACAGCGGCTACCTGGCCTATAAAGCATTTTTTGAAAGCAAGTGAGGAAAAGGGGCTGTCGCACGCGACAGCCCCTTTTTAGTGGCTAGTGACTAGTGGCTAGTTATTAGTTTTTAGTGGATGGTTTTAAATTTATATGTTATAATAAGTGTTGAAAAGAGCTACCGGAGACGGTTGCCTCTATAGGATCAAAAAATGACCGCTAAGTTGGGCACTGGGCGGTCATTTTTTTGTATTCATGTCTTTACCCAGCATATAGCCAAGGGAAAAGCAAGCAACGGCAAAACCAATAGCTGCTATGATATCAGACACAATATCACCTCCCCCTTGCTAATGTATCTTGTCAAGTCTCAAGACCCAAAACGCCGGAGGAAGCATACAAATGCCCTCCCGCGAAGAAGGGCAACCGCCTACCGTATTGGTAGCTCATAACAAAATTCTAACATAACGAACTGTGAATTTGCAATATATATTTAAGCTTTCATATGGATATGCTTGATAGTCTGGTAAAGGCCATACATATATAAGGCGACGGCGGTCCAGGCGAAGCAGAAGGTCAGGCGCAGGGGCGGCGTGATGGTTTCACCGCTCAAGAGGCCGATGACCAGGGTGATGCTCGGCGAGAGGTACATGAGCATGCCGCCGGTTGTAATGGGGACGCCTTTGACGCCGGCTGAAAAGAGCATCATCGGGATGGCCGTGACGACGCCCGTCGCCGGCAGGAGCAGCCACTGCCAGCCCTGGAAGGTCCCGACGGCCCCCATACCGTGGTATTCGCTGAAGGCGATGAACAGCAGGGACAGGGGTACCATGGAGAAAGATTCGATGAAGACCGAAACCTGGCTGTCCAGGCGGACTTTCTTCTTCAACATACTGTACGTGGCCCAGGTCAGGCAGATGAGGAACGACAGCCAGGGGACGACGCCGTACAGGCAAAAGGCCAAAACCAGGCCGGCAGCGGCGACGACGACGGACAACTTCTGGACAGGCCGCAGCCGTTCATGGAAGATCAGGCCGCCGAAAAAGACCAGGACAATGGGATTGATGAAATAAGCCAGGCTGGCCTGAAGGATGAAGCCCTGTGTCGTCGCGTAAATATAAGACCCCCAATTCAGCGTGATGAAGATACAGGCCCCGGCAATATAAGGCCATTGCCAGCGCTCCTGCCGGACACCTTTCAAGTCAGGCAGGAGTTTCTTTTGTATAATGAGAATAAAGCAAAAGACCGAAGCCCAGACAATCCGCGAGGCCAGGGTATACAGCGGCGGCAGCTGCCGCAACAGCAGCCAGAAGGCCGGCAAGACACCCCAGATGACCTGACTCAGAATGAAATAGATATAACAGATTTTGCTCCCGTCCATAAGACCTCTCCTTTACCTGACTTACCTTATTGTTCCTACTATCATGCAATAAGTGTTTTCGTTTGTCAATAATGAGGGCGATGTCCGGCGGGAGCTATGTCAGTCTTCTTCGATATGATGGGAGCCGTATTTTTTGAGTACCAGTTCGGTCAAATACTGGGCCGTCGCTTCGACGCCGAGGAAACTGCTGTTGATGAGCAGGTCCGTATGGTGGAAGTCACCTGGCAGATAGCCGGCATAGCGCACCTGGTAGGCGTCGCGGGCCCGGTCGACGTTGCGTATCATTTCCTTGGCCGTCCGTTCATCCATCTTGAGCCGTTCGACGCAGTTCTTGAGGCGTTCTTTATAGGGTGCATAGATAAAGATGCGCAGCAGGTTCTTGGAACATTTCAAGATGGAGTCCGAACAGCGTCCGACGATGATGCACGACTTGGCATCAGCCAGGTCCAGGATGATTTTCTTTTCTACCTGGAAGAGTTCGTCCTGTTTCCTCGATTCATCGTGTCCCAGTGGGAAACACATGCGCCAGAAACGGTTCGGCTTAGCCGATTCTTCCAGATCACTGGCAATGGACAAGGACATATTCATCTTCTTCGCGGCCACTTCGATGAGGTCGCGGTCGTAGAATTCGACATTCAGGGCTTCGGCCATTTCCTTGGCAATGGGCCGGCCCATGCTGCCGAACTGGCGGTTGATGGTGATGATGAATTTTTCCATCGTACTCCCTCCCTTACGATAAGAAACGGCTCAGGAAGTTGCGGGCCCGTTCCGTCTTCGGGTGGCTGAAGAATTCGGCCGGCGTCGTATCTTCCTGGACGATGCTGTCGGCCATGAAGACGATGCGATCCGATACGTCGCGGGCAAAGGCCATTTCATGGGTCACGATGACCATGGACATACCGTTATGGGCCAGGTCGCGCATGACGTCGAGGACGCCGCCGACGAGTTCCGGGTCCAGGGCCGACGTCGGTTCGTCGAAGAGAATCATCTTAGGATTCATGGCCAGGGCGCGGGCAATGGCGACGCGCTGCTGCTGGCCGCCGGAGAGCATGTCCGGCATCTTTTCGGCCTTGTCGGCCATGTCGACCTTTTTCAGCATTTCCATGGCAATGTCGTGGGCATCGGCTTTCTTCATGTGCTTGACGCTCTGCAGGGCCAGCATGACGTTGCCGACGACGTTGCGCAGAGGAAAGAGGTTGAAATGCTGAAAGACCATGGTCACTTCTTCACGCATCTTGCGGATATCGTAACCAGGCTGGAGGATGCTCTGTCCGTTGTATTTGATGTCACCGCCAGTCGGCGATTCCAGCAGGTTCAGGCAGCGCAGGAAGGTACTCTTGCCGGCGCCGGACGGCCCCAGGATACAGGTGACTTCATCATCCAGGGACAAGCTGATATCATTCAGGACCAGGTTGTCACCGTATTGTTTCTTCAAATGTTCAATTCTCATCATTTTACATCAGCTCCCATCTTCTGTTCACAGATATTGACGGCTACCGTCAGCAGCGAAATCAGGACCAAGTAGAAAACGGCCAGGACCGTATAACTTTCGACGAATTCAAAGTTCGACGAAGCGTACTGGCCAGCCTGGTAGGTCATTTCGGCGACACCGATGACGGTCAGGATGGACGTATCCTTTACGGTAATGATGAACTGGTTGCCCAGGGCCGGCAGCATGGTCCGGAAAGCCATGGGCAGGATGAGCTTCATGACGATCTGCAGCTTCGTCATCCCCAGGGACATGCCGGCTTCCCACTGGCCTTTCGGCACTTCCAGGATGGCGCCGCGGACGATTTCCGAAATATAGGCCCCGGCATTGAGGGATACGCAGAGGATGCCTGCCGCTTCGTGAGACAGGTGCAGGCCAAAGAGTTTCGGCATGACGAAATAGATATACAAGGCCTGGACCAGAATCGGCGTACTGCGGATGATCCAGACGTAAAAAGCGCTGATGCTCTTGAGGATGCGTATATTGCGGGCCCGGGAAAAACCCGTAGCCAGCCCGATGAAATAGCCGATGACGATACTCGTCACGGAAATGACGACGGTCCAGAATAAACCGCTCGTAACGACACCGACGATGATGTCCAAGTGTTCCCAGTTAAACATAAGATTCCCCCCTTAACGCAAGAGGTCCGGCAAAAGGACAACTCTTGCCGGGCCATTGCTGTATGGCTGCTCCCTTAGACATTCAGCCACTTATCTTCCAATTTCTTGATTGTCCCGTCTTCCTGCAGTTCTTTCAGGGCCTTATCGAATTCGGCTTTATACGGGCTGTCCTTGGGCAGGGCGAAACCATCAGGAATCTTCGCTGTTTCATCGCCTAAGAGGGTCAGACCGCTTTCGGGATGTTTCTTCAAATAATAGACGGCATTCGGTTTATCCTGCATAAGGGCGTCGGCCTTCCCCTGTTCGACTTCCATGAAGGCTGCTGAAATAGCCGGGAAGACGACGATTTCC
>CABMPA010000051.1 GCA_902388315.1 uncultured Megasphaera sp.
CAGTTTCATTGAGGCGCCGGCCGACGATGGCATAATCATGGGCCGGGACGGTAATCTTATTGACCGTCATGTTGCCTTCATAATACATCGTCGACAATTCCTTGCCGACCTGGTAGTAGTCCGTACTGGGCCGCGTATACTGATAGCCCTGGAGGACCGCTTCCAGCGGATACGGATGCGGGTTGTAGAGCATGGCTACGATTTTCCGGTTATACGGGTGCTGGTTGACATGATAGAAATAAAGGCGCACGTCGCCGCTGACCGTATCCCCATAGAGGATCCCGTCACCATCGGCGTATTCCGGGCTATCAGAGAGGAGCAGCGTCCCCGTATCGACAGGGGCTGTCATAGAAATGGGCAGCATGCGCTGGGCGACGACGCGGTCCATGACGTCCGGGTCGTCCACAGCGGGCAGGTCGGCTGCCAGGGCACCGGCCAAAGGCAGGCAGGCCGTCAGCAGACCGGCTATATAGGTACATAATTTCTTAAATTTCATCTTTTTTTTGACCTTCTATCTGTTTCGCTATGTCAGCGATTTTTTTGAATCGGTGGGACAAGCCTGATTTCGTCAATCCCGACTGGGCCGCCAGCTCACTCATCGAGGCTTCCGGATTGGCCATGCGCAGTTCCGCCGCTTCCCGGAGCTTCGGAGACATATGCTGGTACAGGCCCGATTCCTGGATACAGGTAATGGCCCGGCGCTGGCGCACGGCAGCATCGACCGTCTTCTGGAGATTAGCTGTTTCACAGTTGACGACGCGATTGACATTATTGCGCATCCCCTTGACGACGCGGACGCTTTCAAATTTGAGATAGGCCTGGTCCGCGCCGATATATTGCAGGAACTGGGATACGCCATTTCCCTCCTTGACGTATACCAGGTAATCTCCCTTGCGGTCCGTCGTCTTGGCCGGCAGGTGGAAGCGGCGCATGATCTTCAACAATTTCTCAGCAAAGGCCGCGTTGCCCGTCACCAGTTCCAGGTGATAGTCCCCCTTGGGCTGGTTGACGGAACCGCCACCCATGAAAGCTCCTCGAAGGAAAGCCCGCTGGCAGTCGGCTTTCCGGAGGTCGATGGCAGAAAATTCCGTATCCGTCGGGAACAGGGACAGGTCCCGCAAAATAGCCGTGCTCTCCGGCGATGGCGTCACCCGCAGGATATAGTAGTTCTTCTTGCGCAGGCGCAGTCCCTGGCGGACGCGGACTTCCGGACGGACCGGGAAGGATTCCATCCACATCTTCAAGGCCTTGCGGGCGACGGCATTATTGGACGTACTGAACTCGATGCCGATGGTCCCGTGCGATCCGAGGATGAGGGACCCGCCCATGCAGAGCAGCGCCGCCAGTTCGGCAAAACGGCAGGCATCATTTTCCGGCTTGCAGTGGGCGATTTCATTTTTCACTTCTTCTGCAAAAGACAAGGGCTGCCGCCTCCTAACGATGGGTGAATGTGTAACGTTTCAAATAGTAATGCAAGAGTTCCGGTGATAAATCGGTCCGCAAGGCATTGATCAGGTCGAACAGGACGTTGGCCAGCTTCTTGGTATCGTGAGTGGCACTGTTTTCCTTATTGATGAGGTCCGACAGGATGAGCGTCGCCCCGGCCTGGCTGACTTCCTTCTTGTCGATGATGACCGGATGGGAGCCGCTGGCGACATAGCGCTGAAGAACGGCCGGATCGACGTCGCCGTTGTTGGCGATGACGAAGTCGATGACCCTGCCGCCGGCCTGGCGGTTGATGGTCTTGACGTGATCGGATACGGTGTAATCATCCGTTTCCCCGGGCTGGGTCATGACGTTGCAGATATAGATTTTCGGCGCCTTGCTGGCCTGGATGGCCCGGACGATGTCAGGCACACAGAGATTGGGCATGATGCTCGTATAGAGACTGCCCGGTCCGAGGACGATGGCATCGGCTTCCCGGATGGCCCGGACGGCGGACTGGATCGCCCTGGGATGTTCCGGCGTCGTGAAGACACGCTTGATCTTGCCGTGGGCATGGGGAATTTGTGATTCCCCTTCGATGATGCGGCCGTCAGTCAATTCGGCATTGAGCCGGATCTTTTCCGCCGACGACGGGATGACCTTGCCGCGGACACGCAGGACCTTGCTGGTCGCATCCATGGCTTCCTCGACGTCGCCCAGGACCTCGATGAGGGCGGCAATGAAGAGATTGCCGAAGCTGTGCCCCGTCAGGTTGCCGGATCCGCCGAAGCGGTGGGCAAAGAGCTTTTCCATGAGCCCTTCCTTATCGGCCAGGGCGACCAGGCAGTTGCGCAGGTCGCCGGGGGCGATGATATCCAGGTCCTGGCGGATACGGCCCGTCGAACCGCCATCATCGGCGACGGTGACGACAGCCGTCAGGTTATAGGTCTTGGCCTTGAGGCCGCGCAGCATGACCGACAGGCCCGTGCCGCCACCGATGACGACGACCTTCGGCCCTTTGGACAGCTGCAGGTTGGAGAAGATCAGATCGCTGAAGTTCTCCGATTCGCCGGGCATGACGACGCCGATCATCGTGCGGATCAGGCGCCGCGTGGCCCAGGCCATGATGACCAGCCCCAGGAGAATGACCAGGATCCCCAGGCTGGCCAGGATCGTATAGTTATAGTGGCCGGTCACTTCATAGAGCAGGCGGAAAGCCCATTCTTCCAGTTCCCCCAGCCATTGGTAGTTAAAGGTCAGGATAATGCCGAAGCTGGAACACATCATGCCCAGGCCGAAGAGAAAGAGCCATCGCTTGATATGCAAGCCCGGATGCAGCCATTTCATAAAACGCATGACAGCACCTCCTATGCTTCGCCTTCGTACCCCGGCGCATCTTCTTCGACGTCGTTCTTCCGGATATCCCGGTGTTCGATGGATACATCGACACCGTTATCCCGCAGATGCTTATACATGGCTTCGGCCATACAGACACTGCGGTGCATACCGCCGGTACAGCCGACAGCGATGACCAGCTGACTCTTGCCTTCCCGCTCGTAATTGGGCAGGAGGAAGTCGATCATGTCGAACCATTTTTCCTTATACGTCTGGGTAATAGGGAAACTTTCGACATAGTCGCGTACACAGGGGACACGGCCCGATTTATGGCGGTATTCATCAATGTAATACGGATTGGGCAAAAAGCGTACATCTTCGACGATATCCGCATCAATGGGCATGCCGTGCTTGAAGCCGAAAGAGACGACGGTGACAGTCATGCTCTTTTTGCTGTCCGTAATGGCATAGCGCTTGACCAGGATTTCCTTGAGCTGTTTCGGCTTGAGGTTCGACGTGTCGATGATGAAATCGGCCTTCTGGCGCAGCGAGGCCAGGCGCTTGCGTTCTTCGGCAATGCCCTGGCTGATGCGGCCATGCGGGGCCAGGGGATGGACGCGGCGCGTTTCCTTATAGCGCCGTACCAGAGCCTGGTCCGAGGCTTCGATGAAGACGATCTCGTAGGAAATACCTTCGTCCTTGAGGTCTTTCAAGCACTGGCTCATGGCATCGAAGAACTCACCGCCCCGGATATCGGCGATGAGGGCTACGTGGCGGACCCGGTCGCCCCCTTTGATGCACAATTCCGCAAATTTTGGAATCAGGACCGGCGGGATATTGTCGATGCAGAAATAGCCGATGTCTTCCAGCACCTGGACGGCATGGCTCTTACCGGCACCGGACATGCCGGTAACAATGATCAAATGAAAATGGTCCATAAGAACCTCCTATTCAAATGTGTTATAATACAAATTTCTCGACCGCTGCGGCGACGCCGTCGTCGTCATTGGATGCGGTGACATAGGCCGCTGCGGCTTTCACTTCCTCGGCAGCATTGGCCATGGCAACGGGGACCCCGGCGGCCTTCAGCATATCCAGGTCATTCTGGGAATCACCGAGGGCCATGATTTCATCGGCCCCGACGCCATAGAGCTCGCCCAGACGGCGGATGCCCTTGCCCTTGTCGACGCCCTGGGGCATGATTTCCAGGAACGTCGGCGCCGAAAAGAGGACGTTGAACCGGCCGGGGAAGGCCTTCTCGATGAGGGCCTTACGGGCTACCAGCTCGTCATGGCTGCCCCGGCTGAGGAGCTTGTTGCAGTCGCCCTGAACCTGATAGAACGCGTCGCCGCAGATGCAGGCCTTGCTGTGCGTGATTTCTTCATAGCCGCGGATCCATTCATCATCCCTGGCCGCGCGCAGGACATCGTCGATATAAGTCTGCATCTGCCAGCCCCGTTCCCGGGCCAGGTCGACCAGTTCCTGTGCCGTCTGCCGTGGAATGGCCTGCTGGAAGAGGATTTTTTTCGACTCCAGCGTCTCGATAAGGCCGCCGGCAAAGAGCAGCAGCGGGCTGTCGCCGAGGTTCAGGCGGTCGCCGTAAGGCCGGGCCGTCTGGTACATGCGGCCTGTGGCGATGGCGACGACGACGCCTTTATCGCGGGCTGCCTGCAAGGTGCGGACCGTCCGGTCCGACACGCTGCCGTCGCTGCGCAGGAGCGTCCCGTCGAGGTCGATGGTAATCATCTTAATGGCCGTCACCGAGGGTCCCCTCCTTCCAGTCGAAGACGACGCCCTTCGGCGTCTGATTCGCCTCCTGGGCCGCGTCGGTGACATACTTCAGGTCATCGGCATAGCTCTGGGCCAGCTTATCGATTTCCTGCTGCTGGTCTGCCGTAGCCCGGCTGCGGTTCTTCATGGCCGTGGCAATCATTTCCGTCACTTCATAACGCGTCAGATTGTACGACGGGGCAAACCGTTCCATCGGAGCCCCGGTCAGGCCGGCCTGGGACAGGTCGTAGACGGCCTTGTATTCCCAGGTATGACGGTCGACGGCGTCGAACTGGTTCGGTGCATAGGGATTATAGGCCAGGACGGCACTGAATCCCAGGCAGAACCAGGCCGCCAGCAAAAGAAAGAATCGTTTCATCATTGTCCCCCTCTATAAACAAATATACTCCCTGCCGGGTCTAACGTGTGTCATACCTGAAAGAGAGCATATCCAGAAAATACGTATTATTTGGCTTTATTGGCGTCTTTTTCGGCGTCACTGCCGTCATGGCTTCCATGATCGGGTACGGCTTTCTGAGCCGCTTCAGCCGAAACAGCGACAGCTGCTGCGGACGGCTTGACGGCAACAGCCGTATCGGCAATGACAGACACCGTATCTTCGCCATCGAGAGCCATATCGTCGAGCAGCTTGAGCTGGCTGGTCAGGATAGCGCGGCATTTGGCACGGTATGCCCCGGTCTGGGCTTTGAGCTTTTCCCATTCCTGCTGGGACTTCTGCAGATTCATCATCGTTTCGTCAAGCATCTGCTTCTTCTTGCTTTCCGCTTCCTGCAGGATGAGGTCGGCTTCCTTGCGGGCCGAAACCTTGACATTTTCTGCCGTCTGCTGGGCCAGCATGAGCGTACTGTTCATGGTCGCTTCCATTTTTTCGTACTGCGTCAGCTTATCCTGCAGGCTGTCGCAGCGTTCCTTCAATTCGCAGTATTCCCGGTATACCTTTTCGTAGTCGCCGGCGATGTTGTTCATGAAAGCATCGACGTCTTCTTCGCTGTAACCGCGGAAGCCGCGTTTAAATTCTTTGTTGTGAATATCCATTGGTGTAAGCATGGTATTTCCTCCGTATGGAAAAGGGAATCACATATACCGCTTCAGCAAGACGCCGATACGGCCTTTTCTCGACGTGCCCGTAATCTCGGCCAGTTCCATCCGGCCCTTGCCGCGCAGCGAAATGACATCGCCTTCACTGACGTCCTGGCTCGGCCCCTTGGCGGGCTGCCAGTTGACCTGGACCCGGTCGCCCTTGATGGCTTCGGCCGCCTTGGTACGGGAAATGCCAAAGCCCGATGATGCAATGGCATCGAGGCGAAGCGATGCGACGGTCGTCTTGATTTCCTTGACCTTTTCCTGGCGCGGCGCAATGTCCGACAGGGGCATCTCTTCGATGGCAATGGATACCATAGCGATTTTTGTAAAATTCTGCTGTAAATAGGGGACGAGCTTCGTATCTGCCAAAAGGATCGCACCGGCATCCTGCATGATGATGTCGCCGAAGCGTTCCCGGCCGACGCCAAGGCTCATGAGCGAACCCAGGACGTCGCGGTGCCCCAGGAGCCGGTAGCGGTCATCCCAGGACAGACGGCAGGCCGTGATGCCGAAATCGACAGGCCCGTCGTAATCGGCGCTGACAAAGGCCAGCTTGACCCGTTCCGCCCCCTCGTAGCCGCCAAAGGTCCGGAGGACCAAAGACGGTACATGGGCCTGGATGGTCTCGCCGATCTGGACGGCACCGGGAGATACGAACTCACTGACAGCGTAAGGACGGCCCTTGGCCGTGCTGTCTGCCAAGTCGATAAGGCGGGCAGCGAGCTCGCCGTTATCGGTTCCCTGATAATAACGGATAATCCGGTCTCTATTCTTCAAGATAATCCCTCAATTACTAGTGCTGCGGCGTATTATTGCCGTTGTTATTGTTGCTGTTCCAGGACAGGGGCGGCGTGTTGAAATCGCCGTAATCGTCGCGTTTGCCGTGATCGACGGTGACGTTGCTCGGTACGCAGAGGAAGATTTCCTTGCCGACCTTCTGGATGTTGCCATCCAGGGCATACGTGGCGCCGCTGACGAAATCGACGACGCGTTTGGCAATGTCGTCCGGCGTCGATTCAAAGTTGATGACGACAGGCTTGCGGTCGCGGATGTAATCGGCGATGCTCTGGGAATCGTCAAAGGTTTCCGGTTCGACGATGACCATGCGCAGCGGTTTTTCCTGCGGTGCTGCATAGTTGACGCTGGAACGGCGTGGAGCTACGGCCGGTGTACGGCGCGGTGTGCGTTCTTCTTCCATTTCTTCTTCGTCCTCGTATTCGTCCGTTTCGAATTCGTCGTCTTCGTTGACGCCGCCTACAGTACCTACTAATTTATCCCAAACTTTCTTTACTCCCATGGTGAATACTCCTCCTTAGTAATTACGGGCCCCAAAGATCGCCGTACCTACACGGACGACATTGGCACCTTCTTCGATTGCTATTTCAAAATCATGGGTCATGCCCATAGACAGGTAACGGATTTGACCTTCCGGAAACTTCGGCTTCATGTCTTCATACAAAGCGTGGGCGATGCGGAATACAGGGCGTACATCCTCTACGTTGTCGTAGTTCGGGGCGATGCACATGAGCCCCAGGACGCAGACGTGTTCCATGCCCCTGGCCAGTTCGCACATAGCCGGGAAGTCTTCTACTTCCATGCCGAATTTACTTTCTTCGCGGGCTACATTGACCTGCAGGAGAATATCCTGTACCTTGCCGATCTTGCCGGCTTCCTTATCCACAGCTTTGAGCAGGTGTTCGGAATCAATCGAGTGGATGAGGTCGAAGTGTTCGACGGCATGCTTGGCCTTATTGGTCTGCAAGTGACCGATTAAGTGCCAGGTCAAATGGTTATCCGGAAAAGCTTCCAGCTTCTGAAGCGCTTCCTGGACCCGATTTTCACCGACGTCGGTGACACCGCACTTGGCGGCTTCTTCCATCATTTCTACGGGATGATTCTTCGTAACTGCGACAAGCGTAATTTTGTCAGTTCTGCCGACACGGGCAGCTGCATCGGCAATTCTCTTATTTACTGCCTCAAGATTTTCCTTAATCAAGCCTATCCCTCCGTAGTGCATGTGATTATATATATTCATATATTTATAAAACATTACACTTCTTTTATTATATATAGTTAAGGCTATAAAAGCTAGTCATATTTAAAAATTTGTCCCATCTGCTTTTCAAAGGACAGCAAAGGCCCCCATACGGCCTGTATGGCCGCCGTCGCGGCGATAGGAAAAGAACTTACCTTCCTCGGCAAAGGCGCAGCTCGTCGTGACCTCGATATGCTCCGGCAGCAGGCCCGCCTCGGCCAGGAGCAACCGGTTGGCCTGCCACAGGTCGACAGACCAGACCCCGTCGTCCTGACCGGCACAGGCAGCGTAGTCCGGTCCCAGGCGGCGGAAGGCCATGGCCGTATCCTCGCTGACCTGGTAATGGGACCGGGAGATGGAAGGCCCCACATAGGCCAGGAGGTCTTTCGGGTCCGAACCGTAGGCCAGCCGCATGGCAAAGACTGTCTTGGCCGCCAGGCGCTGTACCGTGCCGCGCCAGCCGTCGTGGATGACGGCGACGGCCCGCTTCACCGGGTCGTAGACGATGACCGGCACGCAGTCGGCGATGCAGAGCAGAAGCGGTACGCCGGGAAGGTTGGTCATGATGGCATCCGTATGGGCCAGGGCATCGGCATAACTGCCGGCACCGCAACCGATTTCCGCCGGGCCGACGGCGACGACGTGGTCTTCATGGGTCTGCTGGGCCGTCGTCAGCTTCTGAAGGGGATAGCCCAGGAGCGCGCACAGGCGGCGCCGGTTCTCCAGGACATCCTTAGGCCGGTCGCCGACATGGAGGGCCAGGTTCAGTGACGAAAAAGGCGCTTCGCTGACGCCGCCGCTCTTGCCGGTCACGCCGTGACACAAGCCGGCCCCGGCCAGGAGAGTGCTTTCTTCCCAACAGATTCCGTTTTTATTTTCTACCCACTTAGTCATGATGGCCTCCACAAATATGACAGCGCCGGCAGCCGTCGAAACAGGGAATGGTGAAGTCCCCGGCTTCGGCCTTTTTCAGTTCGTCCGTCAGGTACGTCGGCACCAGTCCCGTGTCGATCGTATCCCAGGGCATGACGGCATCGGTCGGCCGCTGGTCATATAAAAATCCTTTAATATCGAAATGAAGTTCTTTCGCGGCCCGCTTCCAGCCCTTGACGCCGCCGTATTCGTGGGCCTTGACCAGGAGGTCGCCGACGCGGCGGTCGCCCCGGGACAGGACACCCTGGATATAAGCCGAACGCAACGGTTCGATGAGCAGCTCGATCTGCTTGTCCTTCAAGGCCTTCTTGAGGAAATTGAGCCGTTTCTCGACGACCTTCTTTTCCGTCATGGCCATCCACTGGAAAGGCGTGAAAGGCTTGGGGATGAAGGGGTTGATGCTCAGGGTGATGCGGCTCAGGTTGCCGATGGCCGCCATGTGCTGCTGGACGCGGCGGGTCATATCGACGATGCCCTGGATATCTTCGTCCGTCTCCATGGGCAGGCCGACCATGATGTACATGCGCACGTGGCGGATGCCGGCAGCCGTCGCCAGGTCGATAGAGTGGAGCAGGTGTTCTTCGGTAATGCCCTTGTTGATGATGTCCCGCATATGCTTGCTGCCCGCTTCCGGTGCCAGGGTAATCGTCTTCTGGCCGCTCTCGGCCAGGCCCTTGACGATGGACGGCGTAATCGAGTCGGCCCGCAGGGACGCACAGGAAAAGGCCAGCCCCTGCTCGCGGATGAAGGTGACCAGTTCGTCGATATAGGGATAATCGGAAATGGCCGCGCCCATGAGACCGATTTTCTTGCCCAGGGCCTTGCCGCGCAGGACGGCGGACTTGACGTATTCCAGCGGGCGGACACGGGGCCGGCGGTAACAGTAGCCGGCCATGCAGAAACGGCAGTGGCGGCCGCAGCCCCGGGCGATCTCGATGAGGTACATGGCGCCGAACTCCGTATTCGGCGTGGCGATGACCGTTTCCGCCGGCTGCGTCAGCTCATGCCACTGGCGTTCAACCCTGGCCGGGATACCCTCTTCCGGAACGATGCGCACGACGTGGCCGTCGTCATCGTATTCGTGACGGTACAGGGACGGTACATAGACGCCGGGCACATGGATCGCCAGATAGCGCAATAGCTCATGGCGGGACAGCCCCTGGGCCCGCGCTTCCCCATAGGCATCGAGGAAGGTATGGATGAAGCGTTCCCCTTCGCCGACCAGGACGACGTCGACGAAAGGCGACAGCGGTTCGGCATTGAAAAAGGCGACAGGCCCGCCCATGACGACGAGCGTATCGTCATCGCTGCGGTCGGAGGCCAGGACGGGGATGCGGCCCATTTCCAGAATCGTCGGCACATTGAAATAATCCATTTCAAAACTGACCGACAGGCCGAGAATCTCAAAATCCGACAGGGGCCGGCGGTTCTCCAGGGAAATGAGCGGTTCACCCGTCTTCTCGAAGACCTTCATGAGGTCCTTGTCCGGCAGGAAAGCCCGTTCACAGAGCCAGTCCTCGCGGCCGTTCACTTCGCGGTAGATGATCTGCATCCCCAGATTGCTCATGGCCACATCATACGTATTGGGATAACAAATCGCCATGGCATGACGCGTCCCAAAGGGATACTGTACAGCCCCCGTTTCCTGAGCCATCAGATCATCCAGCGCTTTCTCTACTTGCCAGCTCATGCACACACCCTCCCCTTTCGTTCATCGTTCGTTAGGTATCCTATATTGTATCACAGAATGTCCCGATGGGCCAGCAGCGTCTTGCATCGCCGCTCCCATCGTGTTATGGTATTAATTAATGCAGGGGCCGCTCTTTGGAGTGGCCCGCAGTTCGCAGGCCGCAGGCCGCGCGGTCCCATGGACCGCTTATTTCATTACCAAAAAGGAGCCATATCATGGAAAAAATCCTCTTCGTCGCCCTCGGCGGCGGCATCGGCGCAGCCCTGCGCTATTTACTCACGGAACTGGCCAACCTCCACGGCGGCGTATTCTTCCCATACGGCACCATCCTGGCCAACCTCATCGGGTCCTTCTGCATCGGCGTCCTCTTCGTCTTCTTCTCCGAAAGCAGCGACCTGTCGCCCATCGTCAAACTCTTCTTCGTCACCGGCATCCTGGGCGGCTTCACCACCTTCTCGACGTACAACATGGAGCTCCTCACCTTCGTCCGCACCGGCGCCATCTTTCCGGCCCTGGCCTACTTCTCCTTCAACGTCATCGGCGGCTTCGTCTGCTGCTGGCTCGGCTTCGCCACCGGCAACGCCCTGTGGGGCTAGTGGTTCGTGGCTCGTGGTTCGTGGTTCGTGGCTCGCTTACGGGAATCCCATGAGCCGCAGGTCGCAGGCCGTGCGGTCCCATGGACCGCTTTCTCTTGAATGATTGACGTTTGATGTATGATGTTTGAAGTGATGGCTTTACATTTAAAACTATACTATATCAAACGTAAAAAGGGCTTGTCGCACGACGACAAGCCCTTTAAAGTTGTTAGTGGCTAGC
>CABMPA010000052.1 GCA_902388315.1 uncultured Megasphaera sp.
AGGGCGGCAAGCCTCCCCTGATAGGGGAGGTGGCCCAACGGGCCGGAGAGGTTGAATTTCCAGACTCTCCTATAAGAATCCCATGAACCGTACGACGATTCAAAAGCAACCTCTCAGTCAGCTGCGCTGACAGCTCTCCTGGCAGGAGAGCCGGGACGCCCGCTACAGCTGTCCGTTCTGGCAACCGTCCTGTGCCTTCCGAGGGTCGGCACCTGACGGGCCAAAAAGGCTTTGGGCATCCCCTGCGAACCACGAACCACGAATCACGAACAACTAAAAAGTACCTGTCGTATAACGACAGGTACTTTTTTTATTCATACCGCAAGGCTTCGATGGGGTCGAGTTTGGCTGCTTTCCGGGCTGGGTAGATGCCGAAGAAGAGGCCGATGCCGACGGAGAAGCTGAAGGAGATGATGATTGGCGCCGCCGTGATGACCGTCTGGAAGACTCCAGACTTGGCGATGGCCAGGGCGATGCCGACGCCGCAGGCGATGCCCAGGAGGCCGCCGATGACGCCGATGACGACGGATTCGATGAGGAACTGCATCATGATGTTCTGGAAGGTCGCTCCCAGGGCTTTACGAATGCCGATTTCCCGCGTCCGTTCAGTGACGGAGACCATCATGATATTCATGATGCCGATGCCGCCGACGATGAGCGAGATGGCGGCGATACTGCCCAGGAAGAGGGTCAGCATAGTCGTCGTACTGGTCATGGTTTCCATGAGGCTCGTCAAGTTGCGGACGGTGAAGTCATCTTCCTTGCCGTTCATGATGTGATGGCGCTGGCGCAGGAGGGTTTCGACTTCAGACTGGACCTGTTCGATTTTATCGGCACTGGAGACCTGGATATTGATGGAGCGGACATAGGTGATACCCATGAGGCGTTCCTGAGCCGTGGTCAGGGGGACGATGACGATATCGTCCTGGTCCTGGCCCATGGAGGACTGGCCTTTGCTTTCCAGGACGCCAATGATTTTGTATGGCTGGTTGTTGATGCGGATGTTCTTGCCGACCGGGTTGACTTCGTCAAAGAGGTTGGAAGCGACCGTCGGGCCGATGACGGCGACGCGGTTGCGCGAGTTGAGGTCGCTCTGGGTGATGAAGGAACCCGACTGGACGACGAGGGAACGGATTTGCAGGTATTCCGGCGTGACGCCGTAGACTGATGTATTCCAGTTCTGGTTGCCGTTGACAATCTGATAGGAACTGTTGACCGTCGGCGATACGTAGTCGATGTTCTTTATCTTGTTCTTGATGGCCACGGCGTCATCATATTTCAATTTTTGGCTCGAACCGGCTGCTGAGCGGACGCCGCCCTGATTGGTCGAGCCGGGCATGACGATGAGCATGTTGCTGCCCAGGCTGGCGATGGAGTTGGTGACGTTCTGCTTGACGCCCATGCCAATGGAAATCATGGCGATGACGGCGCCGACACCGATGATGATGCCCAGCATGGTCAGGATGGAGCGCAATTTGTTGGACAACAGGGCGGTAATGGCGATTTGTACGCTTTCACTAAATAACATCCATGACGACCCCCTTTCCGGCGTCTTTGGTGATCTTCCCGTCAGAGAGCAGGAGCTGGCGGTTGGCACAGGCGGCGATTTCCGGTTCGTGCGTGACCAGGATGATCGTCTTGTGATCTTCATGGAGTGCCTCGAAGAGGCGCATGATGTCTTTCGTCGATTTCGTGTCCAAGTTGCCTGTCGGTTCGTCGGCCATGATGATGTGCGGGTTGTTGACCAGGGCCCGGGCGATGGCGACGCGCTGGCGCTGGCCGCCGGACAGTTCATTGGGCTTGTGGTGGGCCCACGTTTCCAGGCCGACGGACTTCAGCTTTTCCATGGCCCGTGCTGTCCGTTCCTTGCGGCCGACGCCGGCGTAGACCAGGGGCAGGGCGACGTTGTCCAGGGCGGAAATGCGGGACAAGAGGTTGAAGTTCTGGAAGACGAAGCCGATGTGCTGGTTGCGGACGACGGCCAGTTCATCGTCACCGAGGTGGGCGACTTCCTTGCCGCCGAGCTTGTACGAGCCCGACGTCGGCCGGTCCAGGCAGCCGAGGATGTTCATGAGCGTCGATTTCCCGGAACCCGACGGCCCCATGAGGGCGGCGAATTCCCCTTCTTCGATGTTCAAGGTGATGCCGGCCAGGGCGGCGAAATCCTCACCGCCGATGTGGTAGATTTTTTTTATATCTTTCAATTCGATGACATGATTCATAGTGAGTCTTCCTTTACATGGGCGGCGGGCCCTGCCGTTTATTGTTGCTCGATGACGACGAAGACTTGCTGGAGGCTGTATAGGCGATGGAAACCTTGTCACCCTGGGTCAGGCCCGAGAGAATTTCTACGTATTCATCGCTGTAGATGCCCGTCGTGACCGGGACCTGTTCGGTCTGGCCATTGGCATCGACGCGGATGACATAGGAGCCGGAATCGTTGGTCTTCAAGGCGGCGATGGGGACGACGAGGGCGTCGTCTTTTTGCGACGTCGTAATGTCGACGCGGGCCGTCATGCCCAGTTTCAGGACGTCGTCAGGGTCGTCGACGTCGAGGGTGACGTAGTAGTAGATGACGCTGGCAGAGGAGTTCGAGGCCGAACTCGATGTCGAACCGGTGCCGTTCGTGTCCCATGTGTTGCTGGTATCCGTCTTGGCGATTTTCGAAACGTGGGCCGTAAAGGTCTGGTCTGTAAAGGCGTCGACGGTGAAGGTCGCATCCTGGCCGAGCTTGATCTTGCCGATATCCGTTTCGTCGACTTTGGCCAGGATCTGCTTGGTCGACGTATCGGCAATGCGCATGATGACCGTCGGGTTGCTGTTGCCCTGGACGGCCATGGTGCCGACGGTCTTCGGTTCACCGACGACGACACCGTCCATGGGCGCCGTGATGACCGTTTCGGCGACGTCCGATTCGGCTTCCGTCAAGGTACTGACGGCCGTATCATAGTTGAATTTTGCCGTATCCAGGGCCTGTTTGGTGCCGGCGCCGAGGTCATAGAGCTGCTGGGCCCGATCGTATTCGACCTGGGTGTTGGTGACTTTATACTGAGCCTGGTCGCGCTTGGCTTCATAGTCCTTGCCGTCGAGGATGGCGACGGTCTGGCCGGCTGTGACCCGGTCATTTTCCTTGACCAGGACCTGACTGATGCGGGCCGTGATTTTCGGCGAGACTTCGACGGAATCGACAGGGCTGATGGTCCCCGTCGCGGAAACGGTCGAGCGCAGGTCCTTGCGGACGACGTCGGCCGTTTCGATGGACTTGGCCTGCTTTGCCGTCTGCTGGGACTGGTAATATGTATAGCCACCGAAAGCACAGGCAGCTAAGATGACAGCGGCAATGGCGATTTTCAGGCGCTTGTCAATTTTCATGGTATCACTCCAAACGTATAAAATTAAAAAAAGATTATATAGTTAGTATATTATTAGCTAAGTATAGCATGGCCGTAAAAGGGAATAAAGATAAAAGCCCTTTTTCTTAATAAAGTGAGTTGAAATTGTGACAAAGTAACTGTCCTGCATAGGGTTTTCCCGGAAGATGTGTTATACTGGTGTGGCTAATGATTTCTATAGAGAAAGGTTGGTATCATATTGTGAATGAACGTAAAACATCTGTATTTTCTAACGGCCTGTTATGGTTCGGCGCCGGCATTTCCATCGCTGAAATCCTGACGGGCATGCTCCTGGCACCGCTGGGCTTTGCCAAAGCCTTTGCGGCCATCATTCTGGGCCATCTCATCGGTGGCACGGTCATGTACCTGGCCGGCCTCATCGGCGGGCGGACTGGCAGGAGCGCCATGGAAACGGTGCGCATTTCCTTCGGGACCCAGGGGGCCAAGCTCTTTGCCGGTCTGAACGTTATCCAGCTCGTCGGCTGGACGGCCGTCATGGTTGCCAGTGCGGCTTTGGCTGCCAACACCATCGCTGCTATCGGCGTATCCTGGTGGAGCCTCATCATCGGCGCCTTCATCGCCGTGTGGATCGTCCTGGGCCTGAAGAACCTCAGCAAGATCAATATCGTCGTCATGGCGGCTCTGTTCATCTTGACAGTCGTCCTCAGCCTGGTCGTCTTCAAAGGCGGCACGCCGCAGGTACCGGCTGGCGACCTCACTTTTGGCGGGGCCGTCGAATTGGCAGTAGCCATGCCCTTGTCGTGGCTGCCGATTATTTCGGACTATACGCGTACGGCAGAAAAGCCGGGTCTGGCTACGGCGGCCAGCTGCAGTGCCTATTTCATCGCCAGCTCATGGATGTTCCTCATCGGCATGGGCGCGGCTGTTTTCACGGGGCAGGACGATATTGCGGCCATCATGGTTCAGGCTGGTATGGGCGTCGCCGGTATCCTTGTCGTCCTCTTGTCGACGGTGACGACGACCTTCCTCGATGCCTTTTCGGCTGGCGTCAGCTGCCAGAGCCTGGTCCCAAAAGTTTCAGATAAAATCCTGGCCCTCATCGCCACCGTCCTGGGCGTCCTCCTGGCTATCTTCGCCGCACCGGACCAGTTCCAGGACTTCCTCTACCTCATCGGCTCGGTCTTTGCGCCGATGACGGCCATCCTCTTGTCGGATTTCTTCATCCTCAAACAGGACCACACGGCAGACAGCGTCAACTGGCTCAACCTGGTCCTCTGGGTCCTGGGCGTTATCTTATATCGCTTCCTGCTCAACGTCGACACGCCGGTGGGCATCACCGTCCCTGTCGTCGTCATCCTGATGGTCGTCAGCGCTTTGGTCCATAAAGTAGTGAATAAAGCCTAGACCGATTCTAAAATTGAATTCATATAATGCAAAAGTAATTCGTGATTGATATTGACATAAATGCATTGAAAAGCGTAAACTTATGCCCAAGGAAGATAATAAAAACAAGAGTCCTAAGAGGAGGCTTTTCAAATGGATAAACACTTTACTTTTGATGATATGATCAACACCATGATGCCCCTGCCCATCAATGGCGACGCCAACGGCGATGGCATCTACTGCCGCGGCCAGGAACTCGTCGCTTCCATGGAACAGCCGAAAGAAACGGCCCGCCAGGAAAAAGAAAACATCGGATTCGACCTCCGCGGCATCTTCTGCCAGTATTGTATTGATTGATAAGAGGGGGCCTCGCACGAAGGCTGTTGCCATCATGCGAGGCCCCCTTCTCTTTATAGTTTGTAGTTTGTAGTTTGTAGAAGAGGGCTTTAAAGTTAAAGAACTTCACTACAAACTGCAAACTTAAAACTCAAAAAAGGGCTTGTCGCACATGCGACAAGCCCTTTTTCTATGCTTTTCTGATATAGGTTTTTTACTAAAATATATGTTATAATATGATTATAAAGAAAGGTGTTCATTCGTTTTTGTTATAATTATGGGGAGGGATTCATATGAAGCTCAAAAAGTTGCATTATACCGTCGAAGATGGTATTGCTTTCGTTCAACTCGATTATCCTAAGAACCTCAATGCCATTGATGAAGAAATGGCCGATGAACTTCTGTATGTTGTCCAGGAAGCGGAAGCGGATGAATCGGTGAAGGTCGTCGTCTTTAAAGGGCTGCCCCGTGCTTTTTCGGCTGGCGGCGATATCGGCTACTTCTACCAGCTCATCAAGGCCGGCGGTGATGTCAATATGGACGGCCTCATCGGCAAGGTCGGCAAGGTCACGGACGGTTTGAAGAAGATGAGCAAGATGGTCATTGCTTCGGTCAGCGGCGCTGCGGCCGGTGCCGGTGCCAGCCTGGCTTTGACGGCAGATTTCATCATTTGCAGTGAAAACGCCAAGTTCATCATGGCTTTCGTCAACCTGGGCCTGGTCCCCGATACGGGCGGTTCGTATCTCCTGGTCAAACAGCTGGGGCCGAAACGGGCCATGGATATCTGCGCAACCGGCCGGCCTGTGAGCGCACAGGAAGCCAAGGATCTGGGCATCGTCTATCGCATCGTGCCTAATGAGGCTCTCGACGATGAAACGATGAAGTTTGCCAAGAAACTGGCATCGGGGCCGATCGTCTCCTATAAGAATATCAAGCGCCAGATCTATGCGGCTGCCTTTGCTGAATACCAGCATTATCTGGAAAACATCGAAGTCCCGTGCCAGCGCGAATGTGCCCGGACGAAGGATTTCGCCGAAGGCGTCTGCGCATTCATGGAAAAACGGCGTCCTCATTTTACCGG
The DNA here is from genome assembly GCA_902388315.1 of uncultured Megasphaera sp. Lineage (GTDB taxonomy): Bacteria > Bacillota > Negativicutes > Veillonellales > Megasphaeraceae > Megasphaera. The sequence goes on from CABMPA010000052.1 coordinate 6,154, forward strand.
CCAGTAAGGCTGTTTTTTGAAAGGGAGTGAGTACGGTGTTATCGAAAGTATTTTCTCTCCAAGATATCCTGGAACATATCCATGACGGTCAGACCATCATGTTCGGTGACTGGCATGGTCAATTTGCAGCTGATGAAATCATCGACGGCATGCTGGAAAAAGGGATAAAGGATATCAAAGCCATCGCCGTCTCGGCCGGTTATCCCGGCCAGGGCGTAGGCAAGCTGATCGTAGCTCATCGCGTGTCGTCCATCATTACGACCCATATCGGCCTCAACCCGGAAGCCTTGAAACAGATGCTGGCCGGTGAACTGGATGTCGAATTCGTTCCCCAGGGGACCTGGGCTGAACGCGTGCGCTGTGGCGGCGCCGGCCTGGGCGGTGTCCTCACGCCGACCGGTGTCGGTACGAGTGTGGAAGAAGGGAAACAGAAGCTGGTCATCGACGGGAAAGAATATCTCCTGGAATTGCCGCTCCATGCCGACGTAGCCCTGGTCAAAGCGACCAAAGCCGATACGGCAGGCAATCTCTATTTCCGCATGAATTCGCGGGCGACGAACAGTACCATTGCCTATGCCGCTGATTTCGTCGCAGCCGAAGTCGAAGACATCGTCCCTGTCGGCCAGCTCTCACCGGAAGAAATCGCCATTCCGGCTCCTGTCGTCGATATGGTCTATGAACGGCAGGGCGAAAAACGGTTTATCTGTCCGATGTGGAAAAAGGCCAGGGCCCGTGCCGAAGCTAAAGCGCGGGAACGGCAGGAAAGGGGGTAACGGTCATGGTTGAACGGAAAGGAAGAGCTTTGATTGCCTGGCGGTGTGCCCAATTCTTCAAAAATGGGGACTTCGTCAATTTAGGTATCGGATTGCCCCTGATGTGCGTCAACTATCTGCCTGAAGGCGTAGACCTCTGGCTGGAAGCCGAAATCGGCACCGTTGGCAGCGGTGCGACACCGGATTGGGATCATGTCGATATTGACGTCATCGACGCTGGCGGACAGCCGGCCTCGGTCATTACCGGTGGCAGCGTCTACGACCACGAAACGTCTTTTGCCTTCATCCGCGGCGGTCATATCGACGCGACCGTCCTGGGGACGCTGCAGGTTGACCAGGAAGGGAATATCGCCAACTGGACCATCCCCGGGAAATTTGCTCCTGGTATGGGCGGGGCCATGGACCTCTGTGCCGGCGTCAAGAAGATCATCGTCGCCACGGACCATTGCGAAAAGAGCGGCCACTCCAAGATACTGAAGAAATGTACGCTGCCCCTGACGGGAGCCCATTGCGTGACCGATATCGTGACCGAACGCTGCTACTTTGAAGTCACGCCGCAGGGCCTGGTCCTGCGGGAACTGGCACCGGGCTATACGGTAGATGATATCCGGGCCTGCACCGAAGCAGACTTCATCGTTCCCGAAACCATCGCCGTCATGGGCGGATGAGGGGAGGCCGCCTGAAGGATTCGGCCGTCATGCTAAAAACTACAAACTGCAAACTCAATACTCAAAAAGAGGCTTGTCGCACATGCGACAGCCTCTTTTTCACTATTCCTTATTATTGCGGTCGGCTTGTTGTCTGGCCGGCTGCTGGGTCTGTGGTTTGGATTTTTCTTTGCTTGGTGTCTTTTCGGTCGCAGCTGATTTTTTCTTCGGTTCTTCCCGGTCGTCGCTGCGGACGGAACTCTTATTGGACGAGGCCGTTTCTTTACGGCGTTCCATGCCTGACGGGGCTGAGAAGTCGCCGCCCGATTCATCGGACGTAGCGGATGACATGTAGTCGCGCCAGATTTCGGCCGGGATGGTGCCGCCGTAGATTTCACCTAAGCTGTGCGAGCCCGTGTCGTCGCCAATCCAGACGGCTGTGACGACGTCCGGCGTGTAGCCGACGAACCAGGCGTCTTTGTTGTCGTCTGTCGTACCGGTCTTGCCGGCAGCCGGACGCCCGAGGGCGGCGGCCGTACCGGTGCCGTGATTGATGACGCCTTCGAGCATGGTCGTCATTTCATAGGCTTCCCGTTCGGACATGACACGGGTCTTGGTTTCTTCTTTTTCTAACGTCGATTCGTCTTCCAGGACATTTCCGTTGCGGTCGAGAATCTTGACGATAGCCGTCGGTTTGACGTGGACGCCTTTATTGGCAAAGGTGCCGTAAGCACTGGCCATTTCCAGCGGTGTGACGCCCTTGGTCAGGCCGCCCAGGGCCATGGCCAGGTTATCGTCTTTGGCGTCGAGGGTGGTAATGCCCATCTTTTTGGCATTGGCGATGATTTTCTTGGTACCGACTTCATCGGCCAGCTGGACGGCGATGGTGTTGACCGAGTGGGCCAGGGCATCGCTCAGCGTCATGGTACCGCTGTAGGAGCCGCCGGCGTTCTTCGGACTCCAGCCGCCATAGGTGACGGGCTGGTCTGTCATGGTCGTATCTGGCGTCATGTCGTGCTGCAGTGCCGTGAGGTAGACAAAGGGCTTGAAGGCAGAACCCGGCTGGCGGACGGCCATGCTGGCACGGTTGAAACTGTCCTGGCCGCGGCCGCCGACCATGGCCAGGATGTGGCCCGTCTTGGGGTCGATTGAAACGATAGCTGCCTGCGGCTGGGTCAGCCCATTTTCGTCGGTATAGTTGTCGGGCAGGTGGCGCATAGCCCGGACGGCGGCGTGCTGTTTGTCGACATCCATCGTCGTGTAGATCTTGAGGCCTTCCTTATAGAGGGCGTCGTCGCCGTATTTCTTGGCGACCTGCTGGGAGACGTAATCGATGAAGGACGCATATTCGTCGGTTTCTTTAGTCTGATGGCTCTTGGAGAGGCCCAGGTCCTGGTTCTTGGCGTCTTCCGCTTCCGCGGCGGATACATAGCCGTATTTGACCATTTGGTCGAGGACGACATTTTTGCGCTTCTTGGCTTCGTTCAAATTGTTGAACGGTGAGTAGTAGTTCGGGCTCTTAGGCAGGCCGGCCAGCATGGCACACTGCGTCAGGCTCAGCTCGTTGACATCTTTGTTGAAATACGTCTTGGCCGCTGTCTGGATGCCATAGGCGCCCTGGCCGAAGTAAATCTGGTTCATGTACATTTCCAGGATTTCTTTTTTACTGTACTTGTGTTCGATTTCCAGGGCCAGCATGGCTTCCTGGATTTTACGCTTCAAAGTCTGTTCCTGCGATAAGAAGGCGTTTTTGGCCAGCTGCTGGGTGATGGTACTGCCGCCCTGGGCGATGCCGCGGTGGGTCAGGTTGGCAAAGATGGCGCGGAAGATACCGATTGGGTCGATGCCGATGTGTTCATAGAAACGGTTGTCTTCGGCAGCGATAAAGGCGTTCTGCAGGTTCTGCGGCACTTTATTGATGTCGATGGGCAGGCGGTTCTGATCGGAATGAAGGGTCGTGATCAGCCGGCCGTGGGAATCGAAGACCTGTGATGAAACAGCAGGCCGCATATTATTGCCTACGGCAGGCAAACTTTGATAGGCAGCAAAAATATAGCCAAACCCTAAGCCTGCGAAAACGACAAGGCATAAGGCGATGAAAAGTCGGATGCGGCGAAGGGGTCCGGCTTTTTTGGCTTTTTTTGCTCTGCGTCTGGGTGTATACATATTTTCCTCCTACGTGACGACGTCATCGTTCAAGATGAGCAGGTAATGAGATATTACTAATTTCTTATTATATCACATCCTCTATTATTATCCTATATAGGCGGGACAGGTTGAGAAAATTTAAAGTGTTTTTATTACTTAAATCGTTTTACGATACACGGATTTTGAAAATATTTCATATATAGCATACTCTTGAAAAGAGTATTACATAGCTCTTTAAGAAAAACCATTGACATTTCGAGATAAATAGCGTACTATAAACGTATCAAGCAGACAATTTAGCGTACACGCTTGAGCATAGCAGCAGGAGGTAACGATTATGGCAAAGGACAGAGAAAAAGCATATGTATTGTGGTTCGATGAACTGCGCAGAGCCGATGTGGCTCTCGTAGGCGGGAAATCATCTTCCCTCGGTGAATTGACATCCCAGACGGATGTTCCTGTTCCTTATGGTTTTGCGACGACAGCCGAAGGCTATCGCCATTTCATGCACGAAACGGGGATGGATGTCACCATTCCGGAATTGTTGAAGGGCCTGACCGACGTCGAAGATGCTGTCCAGCTCCGCGATGTCACGGCGAAGATCCGCCAGGCTATCTGTGATGCCGAAATGCCGGCTGATTTGGCAGCAGACATCCGCAAGAGCTATGAAGAATTGGGTAAGAAAGTCGGCGAAGCCAATCCCTTCGTCGCCGTCCGTTCCAGTGCGACGGCAGAAGACCTGCCGGATGCCAGCTTTGCCGGCCAGCAGGATACATACCTCAACGTCCAGGGCGCTGATATGGTCATCCAGAAGGTCAAGGAATGTTACGCTTCGACCTTTACGGACCGCGCTACCTACTATCGCACGAAACAGGGCTTCGATCATCTCTCCGTCGCTTTGAGCGCCGCAATCCAGATGATGGTCTTCTCCAAAGCCGCTGGCGTCATGTTCACCGTCGACCTGGTCACTGGCGATGATTCGACGATCACCATCGAAGGGGCCTGGGGCCTCGGCGAATACGTCGTACAGGGCACGGTTACGCCGGATAACTTCAAAGTCCGCAAAGATGATTTGACGATCTTGTCCAAGATGATCAATACCAAACCGATCGAACTGGTCCGCAAACCGGGCGGCGACTGCGAAGAAAAACTCGTTCCGCCGGAATTGCAGAAACAGCAGGTCATTACGGATGACCAGGTAAAAGAACTGGCTACGTATGCCAAAGCTATCGAAAAACATTACGGCTGCTACATGGATATGGAATGGGGCGTCGATGAACGGACCAATAAGGTATGG